>NZ_JBSFWT010000064.1:0-43347 GCF_053594975.1 Streptomyces sp. NPDC002537 | reverse complement strand
GTACTGCGCCACCTGGACGTACGGAGCCTGCGCGGCGGCTGACGCTCAGACCGCCCCGGAACCGGGCGCGTCCGCCACACCCGGCGCGGGCGCGGGCAAGCGGGGGTCGGCCCCCGCACCCGCCACCGTCGCCGACGCGTCGTCCACCCGGGGTGTCGGCCAGGTCCCCGCGACCGGCCCTCCCGTCAACGGCTACGACGTCCTGGCCAAAGCACTGGCGCTGCCGATCTCCACCTGGCACTACAAGGACGACCCGCCCGGCGTGTCGCACCTGGGCCCCATGGCCCAGGACTGGTACGCCGCCTACGGGCTGGGCGGCACCGACAGACGCATGTACTGCGTCGATGCCAACGGTGTCAGCCTGCTGTGCATCCAGGCCCTCCACCGTCTGCTGGACGAGCAGCAGACCCGCATCGACGAACTGCAGGACCAAATCACCGAGTTGCGGGCCGGACTCGACTCCGCCGGCACCGGGCAGCAGCAGTGACGCGATGCCGCCCGTGACCGGAACACCAATGGAGCCCGCCGCGGCGGGCGTCGGCACAAAGGTGGTCATGTGACCTTTCAGCTGAAGAACGGCTGTGACGTGGTGGTGATCGGCGGCGGCATCGCCGGGCTGAGCGCGGCGCAGACGCTGGCCCGGGCCCGGCGTTCGGTCGTGGTGATCGACGCGGGTGCCCCGCGCAACGCCCCGGCCGAGGGCGTGCACGGGCTGCTGGCCCTGGACGGGATGTCACCGGGCGAGTTGCTGGAACGCGGCCGGGCCGAGGTCCGCCGCTACGGCGGTCACGTGGTGGACGGCGAGGTCACCACGGCGGCCCGGGACGGCGAAGGCTTCTTCGCGGTGGCGCTGGCCGACGGCCGCACGGTCCGTGCCCCCCGGCTGCTGGTGGCCACCGGGTTGGCGGACGAGCTGCCGGACGTGCCGGGGCTGCGGGAGCGGTGGGGCAAGGAGGTACTGGCCTGCCCGTACTGCCACGGCTGGGAAGTCCGGGACCGGGCCATCGGTGTACTGGCGAGCGGGCCGTTGTCGGTGCAGCAGGCACTGCTGTTCCGGCAGTGGAGCGACCACGTCACGTACTTCGTCCACACCGATCCGGCGCCGTCCGCCGAGGAAGCGGAGAAACTGGCCGCACGCGGCATCCGCGTGGTGGACGGCGAGGTGGTGGCCCTGGAGACCGAGCAGGACCGGCTGGCCGGTGTGCGGCTGGCCGACGGCACGGTGGTCGGCTGCGAGGTGCTGATGGCCTCGCCACGGCTGGTGGCGCGGGCCCGGTTCCTGACGGGGCTCGGACTGCGGCCGGCGGAGCATCCGGCGGGCATCGGCGAGTACATCCCCAGCGCGGCGGGCGGGCGCACCGCCGTGCCAGGGGTATGGGTCGCGGGCAACGTCACCAGCCTGGTCGACCGAGCCGCCGCGGCCGCGGCGGCCGGCATCGCAGCCGCGGCCCAGATCAACGCGGACCTGATCGACGAGGAGACCCGGGAAGCGGTCGTCACCTACCGGAAGTCGGCCCCGACCGTGTCCTGACCCTGGTTTTCGTCTCCGGGGTGCCGCGGCTCGGACCGGATTCCCGCGGAGCGCCTTCTCGCGTCGTGTTGAGGGCGGCGACCGCCCCGAGAACGGTCACCGGCAGGCGTTCGCTCGCGGTGCTGAGCCAGACTCCCTTGTCCACCTCGGCGCCCAGGGTGGTCAGCAGGTCGGGGCGGGCGGCCTGGGTGGTGACGCCGGCCGTCCGTTCCTCGGGGGCGAGGTCGCTGCGGCGGATGCGTATGCCGACAGGTGCTCCCAGTTCCTCAACGGGCAGGCGGGAACATGAACCACGCACTCTCCTCGCACCCTTCCGCCTCGGCCGGGCGGCGGCGTTGCGCGATCAGCCGCCGAAACGGTCGTCGAGTTCCTTGTGGAAGTCGGATCCCACGAGTCGGGAGAACTCGTCGTAGGTGTGCTGCGGCGGCCCGCCCGCGGGGGTGCCGGCCGACCGAAGATGTGTGAAAGCGTCGGCGACGGCGCGGGTCGCGGTGAAAAGGGCCGTCACCGCGTAGAAGGCCAGGGAGAATCCCAGCTCTTGGAGGTCGGAAGCCGTCAGCGCGGTCGTCTCGTTCCCGTCCACGATGGATACCGCTTTGGGGCCTTCGACCCCTGCCGCGACCGCCTCCAGTTCCTCGATCCTTTTGATGCCGTCGACGAAGACCAGGTCGGCACCGGCGTCCTGGTAGAGGCGAGCGCGTCGGATCGCCTCCGCGATTCCTTCCGCGGGCAGGGCGTCCGTGCGCCCGATGACCAACAGATCGGCGGACCCGCGCGCCTGGATGGCACATCCCAGGCGCTTGACGCTGCTGTCCGCGTCCATCAGCCGCACACCACTCATCTGTCCGCACCGTTTCGGCGCGACCTGGTCCTCGAGATGGATCGCCGCCACACCGGCCTGGAGGTACTCGCGGACGGTGCGGTCGATGTTGCTCGGTCCCCCGTATCCGGTGTCGGCATCCGCGATCACCGGGATCGACACCGCGCGCGTCATGTTCCGCGCATGCTCGGTCATCTCCGTCTGGCTGAGCAGACCGATGTCCGGCATGCCCAACCGGCTGGCCGTCGCACCGAAGCCCGTCATATAGACAGCGGGAAAGCCCGCCGCTTCGACCAGGCGAGCGGTGACCGAATCGGCCGCGCCCGGCGCCATGACAATCTCCGGAGCCTCGAGAAGACTCTTCAGGGAAAAATGGTGGGCCGACAACGGAACCTCCGATGACAAATGCCGAGTGAACGCTGCCAACGGTACCGAGCCTGTAAAGATCCGCTCTTCACAGGCTCGGGAGCAACGCTGATTTTCCCTTAGTGGATCGGGACGACCAGGCCCGCAGATGCCTGTGCGCAGGCGGGGTTGGGGTAACGCTCGTTGAAGACCGTGATCATGCCGTTCCACGTGCCCATGATCTCGACGTCCACCGGGTCGGTCTCGGGTGCCTTGCAGGACGGGTCGGCCCCGGGACGGAGCGTGGTCAGGTCACCGTCGGCTTTCCGCAACTGGCCGCAGGCCGTGCGCGAATCCGGATGCGAGCCACCGTCGGGGCCGCAGTCCAGGGAGTACTGGCGGATGTCGTCCCCGTGGAACACCAGGATGCCCAGCTCGGCCGACGGGTTCTGAGCAGTCGCGGCCTGGGCCGGCGTGACCGCGAGCACCGTGAGGGCGGCGGCCACCATCGAGGCGAGCGATATGAGACGCCCGGCTCCGACTCGGCGAATGGACATGAAACCTCCTTGCAGGGCCGTACAGAACGTGCCCCGCTCGACTTGATTTCCGGACCGGAAGGTCGCGGACGGCCATGATCAAATCACTCGCGCAACCAACTGTCGAGAGTTTCCTCGACTTTGGATTCCACGCATGCAGCCCTTGGCGGCCGGAGGTTTCACGTCGATCCGAAAAGGTCTGCGAAGAATCAACTTATGGTCAATTGACTCAGCCCTTTCAATGCGGTGGAACGAGTAACGCGAGCCTCCCGCCCGTCGCGCGACGTCTGTCGAGGTCACACCGCGCTGACCTCGACCGTGTCGACCGTCCAGAACCAGCTTCTGTCCCCGGTGAGACGGAAGTGGAAACTGACGGCCGACGCCTCCCCGGGGACGGGAACAGTCACCGAACGGAGCTTGGAGCGCCAGTCCCCGGTGAGGGTGTCGACCACCACGGGGGTCTGGCCGTTGAAGGAGGCGAGTACCTCGGCACTCTGGCCGTCGACGTGTCGGTAGAGCGAGGTGTATTCGAGCTGCACACGCGCCTTGCCGCGCACGGGATGAGCCGGGCTCACCAGCGTGGAGTCGAAACGGCCGGAGTGGCTGCGGGAGGCCCAGCGTGAGGCGTCGGCGACAGCGAAGACGCCGCGGGCACGGACATTCAGCTCGCGCTGTTCGTCGCGCCGGGTGCGGCTCCAGAAATCGTCGGTGGCGAAGGACCAGCCACGCCATTCGGCGGTTCCTCCCCCACCCATCCCTGTGTTGATCACTGACCAGCCCGACGGGGGTGTCCGGGTCCAGCCACGTACGTCTGCAGGTATGGCGGTTTCGTCCTCCCGCCCTTCCAAACGGTCGTGGAGCGACTCGAAGTCGTCATCGGCGCGCTGCTGGAGTGGCTTGCCGTCCAGCTCCCACCGACTGTCCGGAACGATGCCGAGCTGGTGGAACACCGTGGCCGCGACATCGACGAGCCGGGTGTCCCGCGGGCGGGCGCCGGCCGGGATCCCCGGCCCCTTCGCCAGAACGAAGGTGGAGCGTTCGTCGATGGAACTGCCGCCGTGGCCTCCTTGGGGGACGTGTCCGTGGTCGGTGGCGACGATCACGGTCCAGCGATCCCGGTCGGGTCGGGAGGCAATCGCATCCAGCATCTCGCCGAGCAGTCCGTCCGCGGTGGCCATGGCCTGGAAGTAGGCGGCACCGTTGACACCGGACGCGTGCGCCACCGAGTCGGTGTTGTCGAGGTGCACGAAGAGGACGTCGGGTTCTTCCTCCCGTAGCAGTCGCACGGTGCGTTGAGTGACCAGCCTGTCCTTCTCGAGGGTCGCCCCGGAAGGTGCGTAGATCTCTTTGGCACCGGCGAAGGTGCCGTGGTCCTTGAGCGGGGTCCAGGACAGGCCGGCGTAGGTCGACAGCTCGGGACGTACTTCGGCGAGACGGGTCATGAAGGGCGGGTAGGCGCCATAGTCGCCTCCGAAGCTGTTGTCGGTCACACGGTGTTTGTCGGGCCACACTCCGCAGGAGATGGTCGACCAGCCGGGCCCCGAATCCGTATTGGCCATCGGCCGGGCGTACAACAGACTGGTGCCGAACGTCCCACCGGCGATCAGGGAATCGATGCGCGGTGTCTCCGCCCGGTCGAGCCGGTCGTGACACAGGCCGTCCATGCCGACGACAAGCACCTTGTTCCGACTGCGGCCGCGTGCGGAGGCGCCGGCGGGGGCCGCAAAGGAGCCGGTTGCCGCCAGGGCGGCAGCGGAAGCCGTGGTGGCGAGGACGGTACGACGAGAGAGCGCCTTGGACATTACACCCCATCAGGTAGATATAGAGAATTAGCCCTAGAAGGCCTAATTCATGACCTTGGGGATCTTCCGGAACGTGCAGGTGAATGGCTCGCATCCGGCGGATGTACCGTGTGCGTCCGTTCCGGGCCGCAGGCCGCGAGGCACTGCGGGCCGGTGCCGTGATCCGACCCCACAACGCGAGACGCTGCCCGGCCGATGGATGCCGAGCAGAGCAGAGACTGACACACCATCATGCACCCGACTGGACAAGGGTGATGAAGGCCAGATGGACCAAGGGCCGGAGCACACGAGCCGAACTCTCCGCACACCGAAGTGAACTGACGGTCAGACAAGTGAGTCGGCCCCTCGAAGCCACGAAGCCGACCGATCGGCGTGAACGCTGTCATCCTTTGGCTGTCGCTCTGTTCTCATGGGGGACCGGCTCTCCGGAATGCCCTCATAGCATTTCCGTCGACCGGGCCTCGCAGGGATGCGACGGCCTGTATGCCCGGTCCGTGATGCCGGACGAGCAGGCCCGCTGTCCGGACGGGGGTGTCTCTTGGTGGCGCATGCACGAACCGCGCCCTCTTTCAGCCCCCCGACTGACGCTCATTTGTTTCTTGTGAGGAAAACCCATGTTCTGTGCCCACGAAAAGCAGCGCTTTCGCAGGTCCGCTGCTGCGACGGCGGCCGCTCTGGCGTCGCTCCTGCTCTCCACGGTCGTCCCGGCGGCGGCCGATGGGCGGAACGACGACGGTGCCACCGCGACCCTGGGCGGTCTCAAGACATACGGGGACGTGGAGTTGAAGGAGGGCACCAGGTGGCGCACCGTACAGGGAGGGCTCTTCAACCTCTCCATGGACGGCGGGGGCACACTGCAGACGTATTGCATCGACGCCTTCAACCCCACTCAGCCCAGGGCCCGTTACCAGGAGACTCCGTGGAAGGAGAGTTCGCTCCACAACAACCCGGACGCGGGCAAGATCCGCTGGATTCTGCAGAACTCCTACCCGCAGAAGAACGACCTGGGCGCACTCGCCGACGCCGCGGGCGTCCCCGCCCTCACCGAACGGCAGGCTGCCGCCGGCACCCAGGCCGCGATCTGGCGCTACTCCGATCACATCGACACCCGGGCCAAGGATCCGGTGGCTCAGAAGCTCGCCGTATATCTGCACGAGAAGGCCCAGCCGCTGACGGAGCCCAGCGCCTCGCTGGCGCTGGACCCCCAGACACTGTCCGGCAAGAGCGGTGAAAAGCTCGGACCGGTGTCGGTGGAGACGAGCGCCGGCACGGTGAACGTGTCGCTGGAGACGGACGCCACGGACGACAAGGTGGCTTTGGTGGACGGCGACGGCAAGCCCGTCACCTCCGCCGCCAACGGCTCCCGGCTGTACGTCGACGTCCCCAAGGGCACCGCCGGGGGCACGGCCGCGATCAAGGCCACGGCCACCACGCGGGTACCCATCGGGCGCGTGTTCACCGGCATCGGCCAGCACAAGGGCAGCCAGACGATGATCCTCGCGGGCTCCAGCACCAGCACCGTCACGGCGTCGACGGCAGTGAACTGGGCCGAGGGCGATAAGCCGGCCCCCGTACCGGCCGTGTCCGCGAAGAAGAACTGCGCCAAGGGCGGCGTCGACATCACGGCGACGAACAAGGGCGATGCCCAGTACACCTTCTCCCTGGACGGCAAGAGCCACACCGTCGCACCCGGCGGCTCCAAGACCGTGACCGTCCCGGTTGCCGAGGACCGGGCCTACCGCATCGTGGTCACCCTGCCGGGCGGCAAGACCCAGGAGTTCAGCGGCATCCTGGACTGCGAGACCGAGAGCAAGCCCGGTGAGGGCGCATCCGGTGGCGGCAACGGCGGCGGTGGTGGCAAGCCTTCTCCCACGCAGAGCGCGGACACGGCCCCGGGTACGAGCCCGACCGACCGTCCTTCGGACAAGGAGGACGTGGACGGCAGCCTGGCCGCCACCGGCGGCAACAGTCTCACCGCGCCCCTGGCGGCTCTGGCCGCCTTCCTGATCCTCGGCGGGGGAACCGCCGTGTTCCTCAACCGCAAGCGCCGCAAGGCCACCCGGGACTGATCGCCCCCTGAGGCTCCCGGCTGCTCTCGCCTCGGCAGCCGGGAGCCCGCGCTCACCCTTGACTCACGGACAAAAGTTACGTGTACTTACGGCATGGATGTATACAAAGAGCGGAGGGTCGTCGCACTCGAAGGAAGGCCGGGGAGAGCTTTGGTACTGACGCACGTCGATACCGAACCGCCAGGTGTGTACGGCCGGGCTCTGATCGAGATGGGCTGGGAAATCGACGAGGTGCGTGTCACCTCGTACAGCGACCCCGAGCCTCCGGCGGAGCTCTCGGGTGTGGATGCCCTCATCGTCATGGGCGGCCCCGGTTCGGTCAGCGGCCTTGATCCGAGTACCAGCGGGGAGTGCCGCCTCATTGCCGACGCCGTGTCGTCCGGAGTGCCGTACTGGGGGGTGTGCCTCGGCGCCCAGTTGCTCGCGGCCAGTACGGGCGGCGCGTGCGTGCACGGGGACGGGCCGGAAGTCGGCCACGTCGAGGTCGCGCTGACCGGAGCCGGACACACGGATCCCGTACTGGCCCCGTGGGCCGCGGGAGTCGGCGCGTCCGCGGCACGCGCGACGGTCATGGCGTGGCACAGCGACACCTTCCGGCTGCCGCCTCACGCCCAACTGCTGGCCGGCACCGATCGTTACGCCCACGCTTTCCGCGTGGGGCGCAATGCCTACGGCATCCAGTTCCATCTGGAGGTGACTCCGGACCTGGCCGAGCAGTGGCTGCTGGACGACTCCTACCGGCAGGCCGCGGAGCGGGCGCTGGGACGAGAGGGCCTCAAAGCGTTCCTCGCCGAACACAGATGGCGCGCTTCGGACATGGAGCAGCAGGCACACTTCCTCATGCGGCAGTGGCTCGCGCAGACACCCCAAGCCGCAGCGGGCGCGCAAGCCGACCGGCAGAGGGCGGCGACCTGACCTCACATCGCGGGACGGCGCGCCCGAGTACGGCTTCCGGATGCCGTCCCGCGATGTGGCGCCCTTCGGCCCGGGGTGCCTACGCGTCGTCCGTGTCCCGTCGGCCCCCGTCCCGCGGGGTCGCGGTGTGGCGCTGACGCGGATCGTGGATGTGGGCGACGAGGGCTGTGCGCAACGTGAGTGCGTCCCTGTCCTCGAGCAGGTCGATGAGACGCTCGTGTTCGTCGGCGACGCCGAGCATGTGTTCGCGGTCGGTGGACTCGCCGATCCGGGCCAGATGGACGAACGCGCCCAGCTGGTCGAGCAGTTGGGACAACAGCGGCATCCGCGCCACGGCGGCCAGTGTCCTGTGGAACTCCTCGTCGAGGCGGAAGAAGTCTCCCGGGTCCGACGATCGGGCGATCCGGCGCTGCTTGATGACGGCCAGGCGCAGTTCGTCGAGGTCTTCCGGCTCCACCCGCCGACACGCCTCCACCGTCGCGGCTCCCTCCAGGGCTTCGCGCAGCAGCAGCACCTCGCGTCGGCGCTCGGAAGCGTCCAGGACGAACAGCTGCCGGCGAGCCCCCACCAGCAGCAGTCCATCACGTTGCAGGGACCGCAGGGCCTCGCGCACCGGCGTCCTGGAAACGTTGAAGACCTGGGCCAGCTCGGCTTCGTCCAATACGGAGCCGGCGGCCAGCCGGGCGGTCAGGATGTCCTCGCGCAGCGCGGCGTAGACACGGCTCGCCTTGGTGGCACGCGGCGCCCGCACGACCGGGTCGGGTCCATCCGGCACGGCGCCACCCCCGTCGCTCATCTCGACCTCCTGATCTTGCGGTAAACGCTAGCAGTCCGCTCTTGCACTGCATAACCTCAGGGCCTTTGCATGCACCACTTCGTAATGTATACATTTACGTATGGAGGCCAACGAGCGCGACCATGACCGCGGCGCAGTGAACAGGTCCGCCCCGGGCGGACCGGCGTCGAGACTGGTGCGGGCCGCGATACCCGAAGCCGCCGGGGTAGGCATGTCCGCCCGCGCGGCGGACGCTTTCGTGCGGCGCGCCGTACGCGAGACGGGAGACGGGCGGGACGCCGTCGGAGGCCCCGACGCGATGATCATCGACACCACCCATTTCGACACCGTCCGGTTCCCCCCGCCGCCCTGGGCCCTGTCGGCCTTCGCCGCCGCGGCCGAGCGCGGAGAGCTCGCCTACACCGCCTACCGTGGGGACCCTCACGTCCGTCGGCAGGTGGCCGCGGCTGTGAGCGCGTTTCTCGCGGTGCCGGTCGACCCGGATGACGAGGTGGTCCTGACTCCCGGCACCCAGGCCGGCCTCTTCGCGGCCCTGGCCGCCACGGTCGAGGACGGAGACCGGGTGGCCGTGCCCGACCCCGATTACCTCTTCGACGAGCGGATCGTCAACTTCCTCGGCGCCGGCGTCGAGCGGATCCCCCTGCACCTGTCGGAGGACGGGCCGGCACTCGACCTCGATGCCCTGGACAGCGCCGGGCGCCAAGGCGCGCGCGTGCTCCTGTTGTCCCACCCCAACAACCCCACCGGTGCTGTCTACAGCCGAGCGGTCCTGGCCGACATCGCCCGGATCGTCCAGAAGCACGACATGACCGTCATCGTCGACCAGCTCTACGCCAGGCTCGTCTACGACGGCCCACTCCCCCACCTCGCCGCCGAACCGGCCCTGTACGGCCGCTGCGTCACCCTGCTCGGCCCCTCCAAGACCGAATCGTTGTCGGGCTATCGACTCGGAGTCGTCGTCGCTCCGCCGCGGCTGGCCGATGCGATGGAGGACGTTCTCGCGCTCATGGCATTGCGCGCTCCCGCCTACGCCCAGCACGTCCTCACACCGTGGCTGCGCCACGACCACGCGTGGGTGGCCGCCCGGGTCCGGGAACTGCGCGCCCTGCGCGACATGACCGTCGAACGACTGCGGGAGGTCCCCTACCTGACCGTACGTCCGCAGGCCGGCACCGCCTACCTCTTCCCGGACGTCAGCGCGCTGCGGCTGCCCGACGAACAGATCGCCGCCCGCCTTGTACGCGACGCGCGGATCCTGGTCAGCCCTGGTTACCAGTTCGGTCCCACGGGACGGGGCCACTTCCGGATCTGCTACGCACGCGACGAGCGGCAATGGGCCCACGCGCTGGAGCGCACCGTCGATGTGCTCCACGCCCTGGGTGCGGAGCAGAGACTTTGACCCGCGCACCTGTCCGTGCCGACGGTCCCCCACCGCGTGGATACGCCATCGCCGACACGGAACGCGCCGTCCATACATCTGCCGCCCCGGCCCCCGCCGGTACCTACAGCCAAGCCCTCCGCGCGGGTGACCTGGTCTTCCTCGCCGGACAGACCCCTCGGCACGCCAATGGCGAACGGATGGGCGCGGAGCCGTTCGAAGCCCACGTCCGCCAGGTGCTGGACAACCTGGAAGCGGTCGCCACAGCCGTCGGCGGCACACTGCAGGATGCGGTGAAGGTCCACGTCTACCTGCGCGACCCCGCTCGCAAGGGCGACTTCGACAACGTCTACCGAGACTATGTGTCCCACCCGCCGCCCGCCCGGACTCTCGTCCGGTCCGATCTCCCCGGCATCGAGCTCGAGGTCGATGCCGTGCTGTATCTACCGCGGTCCGATGCCCCGTAAGGCCCAGGGGGTCATCTCTTCTTCGAACGGGAGCGGAGCAGTTCGGTGACGATCGGCAGGGCCGCGAGCAGCACGATGGCGATAATGATCAGCTCAAGGTGCTCGCGGACGAACGCGATGGTGCCCAACCCGGCGCCCAGCAGCGTCAGCCCCGCGCCCCAGATGATGCCGCCGATGACGTTGTAGGTGAGGAAGGAGCGGTAGTCCATGCCGCTCATGCCGGCGACGATCGGTGTAAAGGTACGGATCACCGATACGAAGCGGGCCAAGATGATGGATTTCTTCCCGTGTCTGTCGAAGAACCGACGGCTCCTCCGGAGATTCTCCTCTCTGAAGAGACGGGAGCCGGAGCGTTTGAAGACGGCGGGGCCTGCCTTGCGGCCGAGGAGATATCCGGCCTGATCCCCCAGGATCGCGGCGGCCACCACCAGCAGGCACACCAGCCACAGGGGCTCTTCGATCCCACCGGTGGTGACCAGCAGACCGGTCGTGAACAGCAGCGAGTCGCCGGGCAGGAGGAAGCCGATCGGCAGGCCGGATTCGGTGAAGACGATGACGAGGATCCCGATGAGCCCGAATTCGCCGATCAGGTGGTGGGGGCTCAACCACGAGGGGCCGGACGCGAACACGGTCGTGGACATCACGGGCCGGTGGCTCCCGGTCCCTGGCCGCCCTCTCGCGTGCGGCCCCGGCTCGTGTGACCTCCCCGGCCGGGCGTTCCCCTTTTCATGGGCAGTCTCCGATGCCAGAGCCAGTCGTTTTCCACGAGCGATGCGCGCACTCCGCGGGATCATCTCATCCGGCCCACCCATTCATCCGTATTTGCCAGGATGCGGTGCGCTACCGCTCCTCCTGTGAGGGTGGGGCAGCGGGCTGGAACGGTGGCACCCAACCCGTCGCCCGGCCCCGCGCGTCCAGCAGGCGACCGAGACGTTTGACGGCGCGCACCCCGGTCAGCCACCGGCGCGTCTCGGTGTCGGGGAAACGGCCGGCGATCGCGGCCGCCATCCGGGGAATGTCCTGGACCGAGGGCAGCCACAGACTCACCAGCAGGTCCGCCACTCCTACGCAGGACGCCACCAACCGCGCCTCGGGGAGCACCGTGAAGGCTCGCACCGTCTCCGGCAGGCGCTCCGGCGGTACGCGCGCGGCGAGTGTCGTCGAGACCGGCCAGCCCGCGATCTCCCAGGCCACATCACAGCGCACCGTTATTCCACCGCTCGCCAGCAGTGACTCCGTACGGCGCCGGGCCATGCTCTCGCTGATCCCGCACGCGGCGGCGATCACGGCGTACGAGGCGCGGCCGTCCTCGCCGAGGACGGCCAGCACCTGCTGGTCCACCTCGTCCGCGGGGCGCCGGGGAGGAACCCGTTCGTGCCGTCCCGCCGCCGCGCGCAGGTTGTGGGCGATGTCCGGGGGCAGGGCGCGCAGTCGCCATTGGCTGCCCTCCAGGTGGAGTCTGGCCAGCAGAGTGGTGTCGAAGGAGAGCAGTCCGGGGGCTGTCGACAGCGGTCCGAGCAGGTATTCCCCGAGGGCGACGCGGTTGGGTGCGGCGATCGTGATGAACAGGTCCCGCTCGCCCACGGTCAGCTCCACCGACAGCGCCTCGGGGTGCTGGGCCAGAGCGTCGGCCGTCTCCAGCGCGGTACCCGGCGCACACGACGCGAACACGTACGCGCCGGCGATGTCCGCCGCGCCGTCGCGCACCTGGGAGGGGTAGGCACTCGTCCAGGCCAGGCCGGCCTCGTTCATCCGCGCCCAACGCCGGGCCACGGTGGCAGGGCTGACCTCCAGGGCCTCTCCCAGGAGAGCCCAGGAGGCCCGGGGGTAGATCTGCAGCGCATGCAGGATCCTGAGATCAATTGGAGTGATACGGGAGGAATCCATCAAGGAGCAGCGTAGCCGCTACCCGTCATTTCACCCTGTATATGAACGAAGGGGGGGCAGGCATGTACGCATGACGAGCGCAGCGGGCCGAACGGCCCGGCGTATCCCTGCCGCAATGCCCCTTCCGCCTGACGAAGTTGCCGGATCGGCCGGGTACGCCGCATGCGAGTGGCGTGATGGGCCGTCAGCCGCCTCATCGGTCAACCCTCGCCACCATGGTGTCGACCATCGGTGATCTTCAGGGCCGGGACGCGCGCGTAGCCTCGGGTCCGCCAGCCGCCGTTCTACCGGGAAGTCCCTTATGCTCGCGCGTTCATCCTTGGCCCTGCTCGCCGTTGGCGGCGGGCTCCTCACAGGCCCGCTCAGCGGAACGGCTCAGGCTGCCCCGACGGACACCTGTCTGCCGTCACCTCTCGGACTCGCAGGCCGGTACGCCGAGTTCGTCGCCGAATCCTCGCGTCGCGTCTCGGACTCGGAAGGCGCGGTCGCCATCGGTGGCGACGCGACCCTCGGCGATCCGGAGCGCAAGGAGGGATTCTCCATCGGCAGCCATCTCAGTGGGAGCGAGGTCTCGGCGCTGCCCGGGGGCGCTTCCCTCGTGGTCGGCGGGGATCTGACGGCGAATCAAGTCGTGATCAAGCGCGGCAGGGCGGTCTACCAGAAGCTCATCGAGGCCCCCGGTGCGAGTTTCGCGATCGACGGGCCGCACCAGGCCGGGCCCTCCCCCATCGACTTCTCGAAGGAGTTCTCACAGCTCAGGTCGAGTTCCTCCACATGGGGCGGGCTGGCGGCCACAGGGACGGTGCGCAGCGAGCCGGACACACTGGTACTCGAGGGCGACCAGAGGTTCAACGTCTTCTCCGTCCAGGCCGCCGAGCTGGAAAAGGCCCGGCACATCAAGATCAAGGTTCCCCTGGGGGCCACCGCTCTGGTGAATGTCCTTGGCTCGTCGTACAACATGCACGCGAACGCCACGTACGGCGTCTCCCTGTGGGACCACACCGCGGGACGCTACGTCCAGGACGACTACCAGGCGGGAAGCGACGCCTTCAAGTCCGCGCGCAGCAAGCTGCTGTGGAACTTCCCCCAGGCCACCGAGGTCCTCAAGAACTACACCTCTTGGCCCGGCACGATCCTGGCGCCGAACGCCTCCGTGGCACTGGGGCGAACGGGCCAGGGCGGCGAGGTCGGCCCCGGTCACGTCAACGGGTCCGTCATCGCCAAGGAGATGACCAGCATCTCCGGTGCGGAGACCCACCATATGTCGTTCCGAGGCTGCATACCCGACCCGGAGAAGCCGGAGAAGCCCGACCCGGAAACGCCCGGTCCCGAGAAGCCGACCCCGGAAAAGCCCGATCCGGAGAAGCCCGGCACACCCGGCCCGGAAACATCCGGCCCCGAGAAGCCCGGCACACCCGCCCCGGAGAAGCCGGGCCCGGAGGACAGCACCGGCCCGGAACCGTCCACGCAGCCCTCGCCCAGTGCCGCCCCTGTGGGGAACCTCGCCTCGACCGGCAGCGACAGCATGCTCCTGTACATGGGCCTGGGCGGAACGATGATCGCCGCCGGCACGTTGCTCGCCATCCGGTACGCGAAGCGGCGCGGAACGTCCCAGTAGGTACGCGGGCCCCCTGGTGTCGGGGGGCTTCGTCCGTCCGGCTGGACATGGCAGACCACCGGGCCGTGCTCCTACGTGTGCGTACATGGAGTGGAACACGGCCCGGTGGCGAGAGGACCCAGGCGAACGGGAAACCTGCCGACAGTCCCCTATCGGTCAAATCCCCGGTGCCCCGGCCGCTTTCAGTATGCGTGATCTCGTGGATCACGCGAGCGGACCGAAAGTTGACACCGGACACCGAAAGGTGGATGGTCCAGAACTCGGCCTCGATCGCCGGAACTTGCTCAGCCGTTCCGTGACGCGGTCACCCAGGACTCCACGATGGAGGTGAACATCGGATCCGTTGCCACGGGCCTGAACTGCTTTTCCGGGTGCAGACGAATGGCCTGCTTCACGAGATGCCGGTAGAGGCTGTTCGCATCGCCGATGGGAACCGGACCGTAGCCCTTCTTGCGGAACCCTATGTCGAGGCGAACGGCCATGCTGGGCGGGACGGTCCAGCCGTCGATCCACTTGTCCATGGCGTCATAGACGACCTCCATGACCAGCTCATGGTTGCCGCACACCGCCTCCACATGAGCTCGGGCGACCTCGCGTACCGCTTGCTCGGCCCAGTCGTTGCCCGCCAGGCCGTTCCGCGCCTGCTCCTCCTCGCTGTCGAGCGCGGCCACGGCGGCCTGGTCACCGGCGAGGCTCGAACGCTCCTGTCCCGTCTGCAGCTCGATGATTTTCGACGTCACCACCTTCTGGTAGGTCATGTAGGCCGTTGCCCGTGTGATGGCGTCCTCCTTCGGGGAGGTGGCCTGCTCGATGACGCTCTTGGTCAGCTTTTCCCGGACCTCCAGCATGGCCAGGAAGTCCGCTTCGGTCACCGGCACCTTGTCGGAGAAGAGCGACTCAAGGCTCATGTACACAGCCGGAAGGCTGAGCAGCAGAGCGGGAGGGAAAATCGGCGAAATGGCGGTTCCCACCAGGGACGCCCCGTCCAGCGCGATCGCCTCCTGGTCGCCGTTCTTGATCGCACTCGCGAGGGCGAGTCCGTCCGATGCGACCCCGAACACAAAGGCCACGCGGCCCAAGATCTTCTCGGCTGCCTTTGCGGTGCCCTTGAAGGCGACCGTCCCCGCCTTCACCCCCGTGGCAGCAGCAGCCGCTGCGTCAAGCCCCGAAGACAGTACGCCGGTTACCGCAGACGCCCGGTCCAGAGCACTTACGTCGTCATTGGAGAATGCCGAATAGACACCCCAGACGCCAATCGCGTTGGAGGCACCCGCACCCGCGCCCTTTATGACGACCGTGCGCAGCTTGATCTTGGAGAGAGCCGGCAGCGCTTCCTTGTACGCCTCCTCCAGCTTCTCCACCACCTGCTCCGCCGGGATGGACCTGCCGGCGACATCGGTGAATGCCCCCGGGTTCCTCCTGGCCAGGTAGGCAATCGTCTGCCTGCCCGCTTCGGTGAAGGTCTCCACCAGATCGGACGGGTCCAGTACGGGCACAACCTTTCCCAGTCGGCCCTGCTGGCTGTATGTGCCGAGATCCGAAGAGGAGTCGGGAACCTGGATGGTGGATTCCCGGACAGTGGAAGCGGCGGTCACGGAGACATAGCCCTTGATGTCCTGTCGGTCGTAGTGCCCGGAAGGAACATCACCTGAAACGGGAAAACAGCGTATCCTGCTGCGCCATTCGGGCGCACTGAACACCTTGTCCAGGCCGCCGTACACGCTGCTGCCGTCGATCGAGGTGAGCTGCACCGCGTACTCGCTGCCGTCGGCCTCCAGCAGCCCGCTGCCACCGAAGCTGAAGCGGCCCATGCTCGCCGAGATGGTGATCTCCACCTGCGTGTAGAAATCATTCTCCGCGCACTTGACGGTGATCTTCTGGCCGTCCCATCCGAGCTCGCAGTGCTCCGGCATGATGACGGTGTGCTGCGTCCCCGCCCCCGACGTCTTCCAGCGAAACCCGCTGCCCTCGTCACCGAAGTGGTAGTAGGCCTCGCCGTCTTCTTCGTCATAGCGCACGGAGACGTCGTAATCCGTCTCGTAAGAGTAAGTCTCTTCCTGGCTCATAACAAGAACGCTACAAGCGCCACGAGCTGACGATGCATCATCGATAGTCGTTTTGACATCGGCGCAAGTTGACATCTCTACTTCGGTCGGCATTCCGGGAGTTCACCCCGACGCTTCGCCGCGGGCAACGGCGCCGTTTCACAAGTGCCGAGACTCACACATTCACCCGAGCCGGAACTTTTCATGGCGCTCTACCGTATTCTCCTGTCCGATCATGAGTAAGAACTAACAGAGGCAGGAGATGAACGGAAGAGCCGACAGCGAGGCAAAACCGAAGAACAAGCGTATGGAGTTGAGCTTCGC
Organism: Streptomyces sp. NPDC002537; assembly: GCF_053594975.1. Lineage (NCBI taxonomy): Bacteria > Bacillati > Actinomycetota > Actinomycetes > Kitasatosporales > Streptomycetaceae > Streptomyces > Streptomyces sp. NPDC002537. The sequence continues at coordinate 26,814 of NZ_JBSFWT010000064.1, read as the reverse complement.
TCAGGTCGCCGGGAGCGCCTTGGCCGCGGTGGTGGCCGCGCTGCTCGCGGGCCAACTCGGTGTGTACGGCACCGTCATCGGCGCCGGTGTCGTGAGCATCGTGGCCACTTCCGGCGGCACGATCTTCCAGCATGTTTTCAAGCGGACGGGTGAGCAGCTCCGTGAGGCCACGGGCCTGGCGGCGAAGCCGAAACCGCGTCACGCGGGCAGAAGCGACGCCGCGACGAAGGTGCTGCGCCAAGTGGACACCACGCAGGTACTCCCGGCCGAGGACGCGACCCGACTGTTGCCCAATCCTTCCCTCGCGCCCGGGGACGGCAAGGACACGGGCGCGCATTCCACGACACGCGGTGGTGAGCAATTCGATCGCCATTCCGATGAGTTCACGGAGAGAACGACGCACGGCACGCGGTTGCGAGGATGGAAGCGCCCGCTGCTGGCCGCCGGCGCGATCTTCGTCGTCGCCATGGGAGCGGTCACCGCAGTCGAATGGGCAAAGGGTTCGGACGCGTCGGGCGGCAAGGGCAGCACGTCGGTCAGCCGGATCTTCGGCGGGACGCCGGACAAGAAGGACCCGACACCCCAACGGACCCCCACCCCGGGCCACTCCCAGGGCGGCGGCCGGGAAACCGGGAACGGCAAGGAGAATCCGAGCGACGGCCTGACACCGGACCCGGACGTCTCACAGCACGACGGCGGCACAGGCACCGAATCGCCGTCCCCCTCGACGTCCGCCTCGCCCGGCGACGGCTCCACCCCGCACACCGAGTCGGATCCAGACGTTCCCGGCCACACACCGGACGGTGAAAGGGCGGATGACAGCACCGGCACCGACACCGGCACCGGCGGTGCAGGCGCCACCGGCGGCCACATCACCGATCCCAAGCCGCCACAGGACCATGGCGCCGCGGACACCGCGGGCACGGGATTCCAAGAGGGCACCTCGCAGTAACGGAAGCGCTTCAGAACGCCTCAGGGTGCACAGGGGATCTCCTGTGCACCCTGTTTCCGTGACGGCCGGGTTGCCCGACACGCGCTGTGGGTAGCCGTTCCCGGAGCGGTCCGTGGCGGTTTCCTCTCACGATGTTCCCCCGGCGTGCAGCGCCGTTCGGCCCGGGAAATCCTGGGAGAGTGTCACCCTTCGGCGCGATGAGTCCACCTTTGGATCCAATTGGCTGATCCAGTCGAAATGTTGAGGCCCGGTGCGGTATAGATGGGACGGCCAGACGAGGATTCACCATCGCCGCATGAAAGCCGCCGAACCAGGGGCACTCTCCATGGCCTGGCTCCTCTCCGTTGGCGGCTTCCTGCCGTGACCCGGCCGTACTTCCGTAATTCCACGATCGCCCTGCCTTGCGTCAGACAAGGGAAAGTCGAGGCGGTCAGGGTCATCGTGAAGAATCACGGCCCGTCGACAGGGGTGTTCTCTGCAAAGTCGAAGTGAAGGCGAGCGACTGGGGTTATGGGGCGAGTGGAAGAGCAGCGAGCCCGGCAGCGTGAGGCACGCCGTGGCAAGCAGCGGAAGAAAAAGGGCATACGCAGACTCTTCACCTGGAAGAAGATGCTCGGCGCGTTCTTCGGGCTCTGCCTGCTCGCGATGGGCGGCCTCTACGTCCTCCATCTGCTGGTGCCGATCCCCGAGGCGAACGCGATGGCCAGGCGTGAGAACAACGTCTACAAGTACGCCGACGGCAAGGTCTTCGCGCGGGCCGGTCAGGTCAACCGTGACATCGTCGGCCTGGACAAGATCCCCGAAGCGGTCCAGAAGACCTTCGTCGCCTCCGAGAACAAGTCCTTCTACGAGGACAACGGCATCGACCTCATGGGGATCACCCGCGGTCTGTGGAACACCCTCTCCGGCCGTGGCAAACAGGGCGGCTCGACCATCACCCAGCAGTACGTCAAGAACTACTACCTGAACCAGGACCAGACGATCACCCGCAAGCTCAAGGAACTGGTGATCTCCTTCAAGGTCGACCAGCGCTCCAGCAAGGACGAGATCCTCGCCGGTTACATCAACACCAGCTATTTCGGGCGCGGTGCCTACGGTATCCAGGCCGCGGCGCAGGAATACTACGGAGTCGATTCCACCAAGCTGACCGTCGAGCAGGGCGCCTATCTCGCGGCGGTGCTCCAGGCCCCCAGTCAGTACGACTGGGCGGTGGCCACCGACACCGGCAAGAAGCTGGTGACCGACCGCTGGAACTATGTGCTCGACAACATGGTCGAGATGAAGGAGCTCGACGCCGGGCAGCGCGCGGGGATGAAGTTCCCGACGCCCGCCGAAGCCAAGCCCGCCGCCGGACTCGGGGGCCAGAACGGCTATCTGGTGCAGGCCGCCAATGCCGAGATGCGCAGGCAGGGCGTGAGCGATCAGGAGTTGCAGCAAGGCGGCTGGACGATCACCCTCAACATCGACCGGAAGAAGCAGAAGCTGCTGGAAGACGCGGTCGCCAAGGAACTCACCCGCAAGCTGGACCCGGCCAAGCGCAAGGTCGACGCGGACGTCCAGGCCGGCGCGGTCTCGGTGGACCCGAACAACGGCGAGATCCTCGCCCTCTACGGCGGCCAGGACTACGCGAAGCACCAGCTCAACAACGCGACCAACACGACCTACCAGCCCGCCTCCACCTTCAAGCCCGCGATTCTCGCCGCCGCGTTCAACGCGGGCTCCCGGACCCAGGACGGCAAGCCGATCACGGCTGACACCATCTACAACGGTGACACCGAGCGGCCGGTCAAGGGCCCGGGTGGCAACGGCTACGCCCCGCCCAACGAGGACGACATCTCCTACGGTTCCATCACCGTCCAGGAGGCCATGGACAAGTCGGTCAACACGGTCTTCGCCCAGATGGGTGTGGATGTGGGGCTCGACCAGGTCCAGGACGACGCTTACGAGCTCGGCATGGCCGACATCAAGGGGCAGAAGGCGCACCCGGCCATCACGCTGGGCTCCTACGGGGCCAGCCCCATGCAGATGGCCGGTGTGTACGCCACGCTCGCCAATCACGGCGAGAAGGTCACCCCGACCATCATCAAGGAGGCCCAGCACCCGACGCGTTCCTACAGCCCGCAGCGTGCCATCGGCGACCAGGTGATCAGCAGGGAGGCCGCGGACGGCGTCACGTCGGTGCTCACCGGTGTGGTCGACGACGGTACGGCCAAGGAATCGGTGCGGGACGCCCGCAACCGGGGCGGTCGGCAGGTGGCCGGCAAAACCGGCACCTCCGACGACAACAAGTCGGCCTGGTTCGTCGGCTACACCCCGAACCTGGTCACCTCGGTCGGCCTGTGGGGCCAGGCCGCCGGGCCCCGTGAGATGAAGGTGGACGGCAAGAAGGTGACCGTCCCGAAGGGTGGTCAGGTCACCATCTCGGGCGCGGCGGGCGCCGACGGCCGGATCGCCGGTGGCAGCTACCCGGCCAGGATCTGGTCGGCCTACGCTTTCGAAGCGGTGCGGGGCGACCACGCCAAGTTCGACCTGGAGACCGGCCAGGGCTCCGGAGCCGAACCGACCCCGCCGATCACCGATACGCCGGAGGAGCCCCTGCCGTCGAGGACGCCGGACAGCGTTCCGACGCCCACGCCCCGGCCGACCGCCCCGACCGCCCCGCCGTCTCCCCCGACGATCCCGCCGAACCCGACGAACCCGCCGACGGGGACACCGACGGGCCGCCCGACGGACGGCCCGACCGGCCCGACGCGCAACCCGACGGCCGATCCACCGCCAGGCGGCGGTAACTGATCACGAGGTGCTGGCAGTTGACGCTCGGGCGGACTCCGTCGGCCCGAGCGTCATCCCCATCGCTTCAGTTTCGACCCCAGGGACGGTTCGGCCAGATCCTCCTGGAGGGTCACCGGTACCTTCAACGCGTCGGGGCCGCTGCCCGCCGTCAGCACACCGACCTCGGTGCCCGCCTTGGCCGTGCGCGGGAGGGATTTGCCGTCGTCGTCGAGGTGAAGGTCCAGCTGATGGCCCGGCACGCCGAGGACCTTGAGGTCCTTGGCCGCGACGAGGGGGGTCCGGCCGCCGAGTCCGTCGTCGAGATGGCCGACGACCTGGCCCTTGTCGACGGCGACGGAGGAGGTCAGTGCGCTACGGACCGCCTCGATGATCTTCTTGCTGTTGTCCTTGACCAGGACGAGGCTGTTGGCGCCGTTGGGGTCCGGGCCGTCGACGCGCTGGTCGAGCAACGTGCCGAGGATCAGCGGCGTCTCGTCGTCGATCGTCTTGTAGGCGGCCCACATCAGGGCGCCGCCTGCCGGCGTGTTGGATCCGGTCTTGATGCCTGTGATGCTCAGGCCCGCGAGCAGGAGGTTGTCGTTGTTGTTGACGATCTGCTGGGGCAGGCCCTCGATGGTGGCGTTCGGCAGCGCGACGACCGGCCGGAACGCGTCGAACCTCATGACCGCCTCGGCCAGCTTGAGCTGGTCGACAGCGGTGCTCACGGTCTTGGCGTCGAGGCCGCTGGGGTCGGTGTAGGTGGTGTCCTTCATGCCGAGCGCCTTGGCCGCGTCGTTCATCTTCCGCACGAACGCGGTCTCGGTATCGCTGCCGGTGTCCCAACGGGCCAGCAGCCGGGCGATGTTGTTGCCCGACGGGATCATGAGCATCTTCAGCATGTCCTGCTGGCTGAACTTCGTGCCGGCCGTCAGACCTTCGACGCGTGACTCGTCCTCCGACATGCCGTCCTGCACGGCCTTGTCGTCGACCTCGATCGCCGGGCCCGCCTCGTCCTTCTTGAGCGGGTGCTCCTTGAGGAGCACATACGCCGTCATCACCTTGGCGACACTCGCGATCGGCACGGGCTTCTGTTTCCCGAAGGTGCCGAGGCTGCCCATGCCCTGGGCCTGGACGGCGCCCTGTCCCTTCTCGGGCCACGGGATGTCGAACCGTCCGTCGAAGGTGTAGGAGGAGGTGCCACCGGCGAGTTCGAGCGTCGCGTCGGGCAGGGGGCGCACCGCCTGCACGGCCATGAGGACGGCGGCCAGGGCCAGGGCGATCGGTGTCCAGATCTTGAGCCGCCGAACGATGGTCCGGGCCGGGGTCTCGGGCGGCGGCGGGGTGTTGGTGAGCTGTGCGAGCAGGTCCAGGGGCGTCGGCGGCGGGGACTGCTCGGCCTCGGGCTGCGGGCCGGACCGAGCCGACGGGGCGCCCCCGGGCACCGGAGCGGCGGCCGCCGTCTCCTCCTCCACCGCACCCGGCCGACCGGGGCGGCCGGACTTCTCTTCGCGGGGACGGACGGTACCCGGCGGAACCGAACGCTGTCGCTCCGCGGCCGCGACGTCGGTCAGGGCGACTGCCACGATCCGGCCGGTCCGCTCCGGGGCCGACTCGGCGCCGTGGTCGGTGACGGCGGAGTCGGTCTGCTCGACATCGTTGTCGTCTTCGGTGTCGCCGTCCGGTTCGGTGTCGTCGTCCGGTTCGCTCTCTGTTGTGGCCTTGCTGTCTTCGCCCCTGGAGGTGGCTTCGTCGCGAGGGCCCGAGGTCGTGAGGCTGTCCTCGGCGGTGGCGGTAGTGGCCGCATCGTCGGTGGCGTCCCGGCCGGCTGTCTCGGTATCCGTCTCGCTATCCGTCCCGGTCGGGACGTCGGCTTCGGTGTCGCACGCGTCGGCCCGCTCATCGGACGCGGTACGTTCCGTGCTCTCGGTCGCCGCATCGGTGTCGGGCGGCGCCGCTGCCGGGTGAGGCGCCTGCTCTTCTTCCGGCTCCGGTGTGGGCTCCTCGCTCGTCGTGTCGGTTGTGGCCTGAACCGACTCCGGGAGCCCATCAGCCGCCGGTTCGGGTTCCGGGGTGCGGGACGGCACGGTTCGCGGTTCGTGTCCGCTCGCCGACGCCCTTTCCGGGAGTCGCTTCGGCTCCGCCTTGTCGGGGTCCTCGCCCACTGCTGGTGTCTCACTCATCTGTCGCGCCGCCGCCTTGTGCTTGCCTGGCCCGGGTCCGGCCAGTGATCCCGTGTTGCCCGGCCGTCCCCGTACGGGGACGGCTCACCGCTTCAGTACCGCTTCCATGACCGCCTTGGCGATCGGGGCGCCCAGCCGGCCGCCCGCGATGTCGGAGGGGGAGATGTTCATGTCCTTGGGGTCGACGAGGACGGCGACCGCGACCGGGGAGGAGCCGTCGCTCTGCTTGGCGTAGGACACGAACCAGGCGTACGGCCGCTCGTCATCGACGTTGACGCCGTGCTCGGCCGTACCGGGCTTGCCGCCGACCGTGACGCCGTCGATCTTCACCTTGCTTCCCGTGCCGTCGCTCACGGTGTACTCCATCATCTCCTGCACCTTTTTCGCGGTGCTCTCGGAGACGGCCTGGTTCAGTTCCTCGGGTTCGGCCTTCTCGATCGTCGACAGGTCGGGGCCGCGCAGTTCGTCCACCATGTACGGCTTCATCACCTTGCCGTCGTTGGCGAGCCCGGCGGTGACCATGGCCATCTGCAGCGGCGTGCTGGCCACGCTGCCCTGGCCCATGCCGGTCAGCGCGGTCTGGGGCTGGTCCAGTTCACCGGGATAGCCACTGGCGACCGTGCGGACGGGGGTGAACTGTTCCTTGTTGAAGCCGAACTTCTCCGCCGTCTCGCGCATCTGGTCCTTGCCGGTCCTGTGCGCGGCGTCGAGGAAGATGTTGTTGCAGGACCACTGCATGCCCGTCTTCATCGAGACCTTGTCGCACTGTGCGTCGGGGACGACATTGCCGATTTTCTTGCGGCTCAGCGGTAGCTGGTAGGGGGACGGAATGCCCGAAGAGGCGTTGATGTCGGTGACCGTGCCGTGTTCGAGGGCAGCCGCCGCTGTGAGGATCTTGAAGGTCGAGCCGGGCGGGTAGGTCTCGCGGATCGCCCGGTTGCTCAGTGGTTTGTCCTTGCTCTTGTCCAGCCTCTGGAACTCCTCCCCTTCCTTGCCCGACATACCGGCGAAGACGGAGGGGTCGTAGGACGGCGTGCTCACCATGGCGAGGATCCTGCCGGTGCGCGGGTCGAGGGCGACCACCGCGCCCTTGGCGTCGAGGTCGGTCAGCCCTTTGTAGGCGGCCCGCTGTGCCTTGGGGTCGATGGTGGTGACGACATCGCCGCCCTGCGGCTTCTCGCCGGTCAGCAGGGAGAGGGGGCTGCCGAGGAGCCTGCTGTCCTTGCCGCTGAGTATGTCGCCGTGGACGCCTTCGAGGAAGGTTGCGCCCTGGGCCTGGGAAAAGTAGCCGGTGACCGGTGCGTACATCGGTCCGTTCTTGAAGACGCGCTTGTACTTGAAGTCCGAGCCGGAGGTCTGCACGGAGCCGGTGATCGATTCACCGCCGACGATGATGTTGCCGCGGGGCTCGGAGAATGCCTCGATCCGCACCCGCCGGTTGTGCGGGTCACTGGCCAGTTTGTCGCCTCTGGCGAACTGCACCCACGTGGCCTGTACGAGCAGGGCCAGCACCAGTACCCCGCAGAAGACGGCTATGTGCCTCAGCGGCTTGTTCATTGTTCTCCAGATGAGGTCTCGCGGCAGTTGCCGGCTTCGTGGGAAGGGCCGGCGGCAACGGCGGTGTCATGACGGGTCGGCGGTGACGGCGGACAGCAGGCTGCGGACGACGGGCCCCGCGGAGGCGCCGCCGGTCTTCCCCTTCTCGACGACGCAGGCCACGGCGATGTTGCCGCGGTGAGCGACGATCCAGCCGTTGTTGGGGTCTTCCTCGGTGACCTCGGCGGTGCCGGTCTTCGCACCGACGCCACCGGGCAGATCGGCCAGGACCTTCGCCGTGCCGTCGGTGACGGTGGCACGCATCATCGCGCGCAGCTGGGTGACGACGTCCTGTGGCAGTTTTTCGGTGGTCGTCGTGTCCTTGGTCCCACCGGTGATCGTGGGCTGGTGGAACGTACCGGAGACCGCGGTCGCGGTGACGGATGCCATGAGCAGCGGGTTGGCCAGTACCTTGCCCTGTCCGATCATCGAGGCGGCCTTCTCGGTCTGGTCACGGGGTGCGGGGACCGAGCCGTCGAACGAGGGAATGCCGATGTGCCATTCCTGGCCGATCCCGAAGTACTTGCGGGCGACGTCGCCCAGCTCCCGGTCGCCGAGCTTGTCGCGCAGGCTGATGAAAGCGGTGTTGCACGACTCGGTGAAGTCCTGGAGGAAGGTGGCGTCGCGGTGTTCGCCGGTCTCGACGTTGTGGAACTGCTTGCCGACGGTGAGGTACTTGGGGCAGTCCACGACGTCGCTCGGTTTGACGGCGTTCTTGAGCATCAGTGCGCTGGTGGTGACGACCTTCCAGGTGGATCCCGGCGCGTAGGTGCCGGAGACGGCGCGGTTGAAGCCGGAAGCGGGCGAGTTCGCCACGGCGAGGATCTCGCCGTTGTCGATGCGCAGGGCGACGAGCGCGGCGTCCTTGCCCTTGGCCTCGGACGCGAGGGCCTTCTCGGCGGCGGTCTGCCAGGTGGAGTCGAGCGTGGTGCGGATCGGCTGGTCGGTGGGTCGGTCGGGCTTCTTGCCGAAGGTGGCTTCCGTGCCCTTGACCTCTCCGGTGGCCCGGTCGACGAGCTGGATCGCACCGCGAGGGCCTGCTCCCGCGGCTCCGGAGAGCTGGTTCAGCACCGGGGCCAGGGAAGGGTGCTTTCCGCCTGACAAGGCGGCGCCCCCACGGTCGGTGATCTCGGGGCGGTCGGTGTCCTCGCGCTCCAGACGGAACTTCTCGGTGCTGCTCAGCTTCGGGTGGACGAGGGCCGGCGTCCAGTCCACCTTCCATGTGCCGTCCTGCTGCTTCCGCAGGGGCAGCTTCGAGTCGTAGGTCCATGTCCCCAGGTCGGTGACGGGCATCTTGGCGGTGAAGGGGACGCTGACGGTGCCGTTCCCGGACACTGTGGCGTTCGCCGCGGTCAGGGTCGGTTTGTCGATGCCGAGTCCGGCGGTGAAATTGCGCAGCACGTCCTGGGCCTTGCCGGGGTCGGTGGTACGGCGGCCCGCGTTCGGCATGCGGTCACCCGCCCAGTCCGCCAGGAACGCCCGTGCCTCGGCCACGGCCGCGGGGTCGGGACCGGCCGCCGCGGAGTCGGCGGCGAAGGGACCCAGCTCGGCGAGGTACGCCCCGCCCGCGGCGACGGCGAGCACCAGAGCCCCCGCGGTGGCCGACCGGGCCACCTTGCGGGGCTTGCGGCGGGAGGTGGTGCGGTTTCGGGTTTCAGGCATCGGGGAGTCCTGGTCCTTGTACTCATCCACTGTTATCAGGAGAAGAGCAGCGCGCCCCGGTATGTGTCCAAGTTCCTTATCGTTCTTGAATCGATTAATTTGGGATATCGTTGCTGGCTATGGATCTGATGCGGCACTTGGAGTGCTTTGTGGCTGTTGCAGAAGAGTCACATTTCGGCCGTGCCGCGGAGCGGCTGGGCATCGCCCAGCCGCCCCTGTCGCAGCGCATCCAGCGTCTGGAGCGCGAGCTGGGGGTGCGCCTGTTCGAGCGGACCAGCCGACAGGTGACGATCACCAAGGCCGGGACGCTGCTCCTGGACGAGGCCCGTGAGCTGCTCGCCCGCTCCGAGGCGCTGATGGCCACCGCCCGCCGGGTCCGCGACGGCGAGAGCGGGCTGCTGCGCGCCGCCCTGCCGCCCGACATCCCCGGCGAAACCGTCGCCGCGATCCTGGCGGACTTCCGGCAGCGCCATGCCGGTGTGGAGCTGGAGCTGCGCGAGCTGTCCACCGCCGAGCAGCTCGCCCAGTTCGCCTCGCACGAGCTGGACGTCGGGCTGATCCATCACCCCTGTGACGTCTCCGGCCTCGAACTGGGCCCGGTGCTGCGCCGTGAGGTGGGGGTGCTGCTGCCCCGCGACGCCCCGGCCGCCGCACTCGACGAGGTACCGCTGACCGCCCTCACCGGATACGACCTGGTCCTCTTCCACCGCGCGGCCGCTCCGTCCCTGCACGACGACGTGCTGACCACCTGCGCCCGCAACGGCTACTCCCCCGCGGCCGTCCGGCACGGCCAGGGCGCCAGCTTCGTCCGCGGTCTGATCCTCTCCGCGCACGCCGTCGCCTTCAGCCCACGGGACGCCCACCCCGCGGGCGCCGCCGACCGGGACCCGGACGTCGTCTGGCGCCCTCTCGCCGGGGCCCCGCTGGCCTGGCGCCACTCCGTCGCCTGGCCGCAAGGGCGCAGCGACACCGTCGTCGGCGCCTTCGCGGAGGCGGCCACACACGCGCTGCGGAACACCACCGCCATGAGCGCCGCCCCGCCCACACACCCGCTCCATCTGCGCCCGGCAGCGGAGTACTGGCTGTGACCGGCGCTCTCGCCCGCATCCGCGATGCCTTCGACAGTGCCGGTGTCACCGGCCGACTGCACGCCCTCGACATCGACTCCGGTGCGGAGATCAACGCGGGCGCCGATCTCCCGGTCGTCACCGCCAGCGTGCACAAGCTCTGTCTGCTCGTCGCACTCCACCAACAGGCCGCGGCGGGGCGCGTAGACCTCACCGAGCAGATCGAGTGCCCGCCGGCCGGCCGTACCTCGGGGCCCACCGGGCTGGCCGCCATGCTCGACCCCGTCCGCATGTCACTGCGCGACGCCGCCTATCTGATGATGGCCGTCAGCGACAACACCTCCGCCGACGTCCTCCTGGAGCGGGTCGGCCTCGATGCCGTCAATCACGCCACCGCCCGGCTCGGCCTCGCCCATACCCACGCCGTCCACACGTTCGGCCGGATCCTCGCCACCATCAGGCAGGACGCGGGACCCGGCGGCCCGCAGGCGCTGACCGATCCGTACGTCGTCGCCCGGCTGCGCGCCCTCGATCCCGCCCGCACCAACCGCAGCACCCCGCGCGACATGACCCGCCTGCTCGCCGCCGTCTGGCGTGACGAAGCCTGCGCGCCCGAACACTGCGCCGCGATCCGCCGTCTCCTCGGCCTGCAGGTCTGGCCCCATCGCATGGCCTCGGGCTTCCCCTTCGACGACGTCCACGTCGCGGGCAAGACCGGCAGCCTGCCGACCGTGCGCAACGAGGTCGGCGTCATCGAATACCCCGACGGCGGCCGCTACGCCGTCGCGGTCTTCACCCGCGCCGCCAGCACCGCCGCCACGCTCCCTCCGGCCGACGCCGTCATCGGCACCACGGCCCGTATCGCCGTCGACGCGCTCCGCGCCCTATAGCGGATTCAACCCTTTTGTAACCTCGGCGTCATTCCCGACCGCCAGGCTTCACCTACGGGCCGGAAGCCGTTCCACCTCGGCCTCGTCTCCACTCCGGCCGTCCTCGAACGCTTAGGAACCGACGCGTGAACCCCATCGACCTGCTCGCCGAACTCTTCGCCGGAGAAGGCGGCGCCGAATACCTCGGTGAGGCCGTCACCCAGGCCGAGCACATGCTCCAGGCCGGGGCGCTCGCCGAGGCCGCCGGTGCTCCGCCGCACCTCGTCGCGGCCGCCCTGCTGCACGACATCGGACATTTCCATGGCGCCGTCACCGGCCGGGACCTGATGGAGGGCGGTCAGGACAACCGGCACAGCCACACCGGCGCCGACTGGCTCGACCGGTACTTCGGCCCCGAGGTGACCGAGCCCGTACGGCTGCACGTGGCCGCCAAGCGGTATCTGTGCGCGGTGGAGCCCGGCTATTTCGAGCTTCTCTCGGAGGCGTCCGTGCACACGCTCAAGGTGCAGGGCGGTCCCATGTCCCCTGATCAGGCAAGGGAGTTCGCGGCGTCACCCGGGTCCCGGGATGCCGTCGCCGTGCGCCGCTGGGACGAGCAGGCGAAGGATCCGGAGTTCGCGACCCCGGGCTTCGAGCACTTCCGCCCGCTGCTCGAATCGCTGCTCACTCGCTCGTGAGGCGGTGCCCCGGGTATCAGGTGTGAGGGGCCAGGTGTGAGGGGCCCTGAGTCGGCCGGGGCCCGTCCGGCCCCGACTGGACCGGCATTGTTGTCCGCGTCCCCGGCCGACTGCGCCCGGGTCCGTCAACCAGCCTTCTTCTGGGCGGGCTTGGCCTCGGTGAGCTCGATGGAGGCGCAGGACACATCGGCCTTGCCGTCCAGGGTGATGGTCTTGACCTCGGTCTTGCCGTCCGCGGTGGTGACCTTGCCCGCGACCTTGCCGTCCGAGGCGACGAGCTTGCGCTCGACCTTGTCCCCGGCCTTGTGAGCAGGCGTTTCGCCGGTGGATCCGGCAACAGCGCGAGCCACGACGGTGCCGCTCTTGCCATCCGCCTGGGTGTGTTTCATGTTGCAGGACGGCGGCTTGGAAGCGTTGCCGGAGTCCGTCCCGGCGGCGAAGGCCGTGCTGCCCGCCGCCACGGTGCCGAATGCGGCCGCGGCCACAGCGACAAGGAGAGACTTCCGACGCGGCATACGAATGGGCTTCATCATGGTGTCCTCTCGTAAAGGAAAAGGTTCTCTCGCGAACCCCTCCGATACGGCCCAGTCCACCTCAACCCATGTTTCCCCGATGTCTCCCCCCGTCGACCGGCTCAGCTGCCGGTCGCGGACTTCCAGGCGTCTATGTAGGACTCGAGGTTCTTGTCGATGTCCGACCAGTCAGGGGTGAAGATCTCCACGCCCTTCATGATGTCGGCGAGCTTGGTGGCGTTCTCGTCGGTCGCCTTGACGTCGGTACGGGCCGGGAAGCCGCCGCTGATCTCGCTGGCCTGCTTCTGGACCTCCTCGGTCAGCAGGTAGTCCAGCAGCTTCTTGCCGTTCTCGCTGTTGGGGGCGCCGTGGACCAGCCCGGCCGCGTACGGGAGGGCGAAGGAGGTGGGCTTGGCGCCGCCCTTGGCCGGGAACCAGATGCCGAGGTTCGGCATGGACTTGGACTGGGCGAAGTTCATCTGGACGTCGCCGTTGGCGACCAGCAGTTCGCCCTTGTCGGTCTTGGGCGCGAGCTTGCTGGTGGAGGAGGACGGGCCGACGTTGTTGGCCTGGAGCTTCTTCAGGTACTCCATGGCCGCTTCCTTGCCGCCGAAGTCGTGCATGGCCTTGATGAGGACGGCCGTGCCGTCACCGGCGACACCCGGCGTGGAGTACTGGAGTTTTCCCTTGAACTTCTTGTCCAGCAGGTCTTCCCAGGTCTTGGGCGCCTCCGAGAGCTCCTTCTTGTTGTGGACGAAGCCGAAGTAGTTGTTGACGACCGACGTCCACTTCCCGTCCGGTGCCCTGCCCGAGCTGTCCACCTTGTCGGCGTTCTTGGGCTCGTACTTCTCCAGCAGGCCCTTGCCGTCGGCCTGCTGGATGAAGGGGGGCAGGGTGACCAGTACATCGGCCTGGGTGTTGGTCTTCTCGCGGGCGACGCGCTGCACCATTTCCCCGGAGCCGCCCTCCACGTACTTGACCTTGATTCCGGTCTGCTTCTCGAAGTCCTTGAAGACCTTGTCGTAGAAACCGTCGCCGTTCTCGCCCTTGAGGCCGTCGGCGCTGTAGACGGTGACGGTCTTCGAGTCGGAGCCGGTCAGGGAGCCGCCTCCGCAGGCGGCGAGGGTGCCGACGAGGGCGAGGCTGCCGGTGACGGCGACGGCGAGCTTGATGGAGCGCTTCATGACGGTGTCCTTTTCTCGCATGGTTTCTCGCATGGTTTCCCGCATGGGGAGTTGCCCGGGGGTCATCGGTAGGTGGCTTTGGTGCGGATGCGGGAGACGGCGAGCAGTACGAGCATCGTCGTTCCCATCAGCACGACCGCGACGGCGGAGCCGGTGAACAGCGCTCCCCGGTCGGTGGCCGTGAAGATCTGGACCGGGAGGGGGACCCAGTCCGGCGGGTAGAGCATCATCGTGGCGCTCAACTCGCCCATGGACAGGGCGAAGCAGAGGCCCGCCGCGGCGTTGAGCGAGGGCAGCAGCAGCGGGATCCTGACCCGCCACAGCACGTACCAGGGGCGGGCCCCGAGGCTGGCCGCGGCCTGCTCGTACGCCGGGTCCAGCCGTCGGACGGCGGCGGAGACCGACTGGTAGGCGAAGGCGGTGACCAGCACCGTGTGGGCGATGAGCACGATCCAGGGAGTGCCGTTGAGCAGGATCGGCGGCTTGCTGAACGCGACCAGTACGGCCAGCCCGACGGCCACCGACGGGACGGCGACCGGCAGCACGAACAGTGCCTCCAGCGTTCTCCGGCCTCGTTTGCCGAGCGCAGCCGCCGACAGGGCGGCCCAGCCTCCCAGCGTCAGCGCCAGCAGACTGGCGCCGACCGCCGTGACCAGGCTCGTGATCAGTGCCTGCAACGACTCGCCCCGCGTGGCGGAGGAGTAGTTGTGCAGGGTTGCCCCCGAGGGGAAGACGCCGGACCAGTGCGTGGCGAAGGACGCTGCCACGATGACGCCCAGGGGCAGGGCGAAGACCGGCAAGGCGAGGCCGAAGAAGACGGCCCAGGAGGCCCAGCGGCCCCTACGGCTATGCACCAACACGTCGGCTCACCACCCGGTAGAGGCCGTACAGGCCCACGGAGATCGCGATGTTGACCACTGCCACGACGCAGGCCGCCGTGTAGTCGGATTCGAGCATCGCCTTGCTGTAGACGAGCATCGGCAGGGTGGTGACGCCCTTGGCGCCGGTGAACAGCACGATGCCGAACTCGTTGAGGCACAGGACGAGCACCAGGCTGCCGCCCGCCGCCAGCGCCGGCAGCGCCTCGGGCAGGATCACCTGGCGCACGATGCGCGCGGGCCGCGCGCCGAGCGAGGACGCCGCTTCCAGTTGCGCGGTGTCCAGCTGGGAGAAGGCGGCGAGCAGGGGCCGCATCACGAACGGTGTGAAGTACGTGATCTCGGCGAGCAGGACGCCCCACGGGGTATTGAGGAACTGGAAGGGGCCGCTCGCGGCGCCCGTGGCGTCGGTCCACAGGCCGTTGGCGATGCCCACGGTGCCGTAGATGAACAGCAGGGCGAGGGTGATCAGGAAGGAGGGGAAGGAGAGGAAGACGTCGATGAACTTGGTGACCGCCTTGCCTCCGGGGAACGGCACGAAGGCGATGACCAGGGCGAGGACGAAGCCGAGCAGCAGGCAGCCGACGGTCGATCCGACGGCCAGCCACACGGTGGTCCCGAGCGCTTCCCGGAACGCCTCCGAGGCGAAGACCTTGCCGTAGGGCTGGAGGGAGGTCTCGCCCGCCGCGGTGGTGAAGGACTGCTGGACGACCAGCGCGAGCGGATAGAGGAAGATCAGCCCCAGGGCCGCGACGGGCGGCAGCGCCCATACGAACCGGGGCACCGACCGGGCCGGTGCGCGTACCGTCCCGGCGGGCTCCCGCGGCCCCCGGCCGGCCCCTTCCCCGCCACCGCGCTGCGAGGGGATCGACGAACCGCGGGTGAGGACAGAGGCGGACCGCGGGCCGGCCGTGGCGGAGGTCGAGTGCGCCGCGCTAGGCATGGGCGACTCCGGCACCGATCAGCACGGCGTCCTCGGCGGCGAAGTTCAGGGTGACCTCGTCGCCCGGTACAGGGGACTCGCGCAGCTCCCGCAGATCGGCCTTGAGACGTTGGCCGGCCACGTCCACGTACAGCCGGTGGGTGGAGCCGCGCCACTGGACCTCGGCGATCGTGCCGCGCAGGGCGTTGGGGCCCTCGCCGAGGCCGACGAGATGCGGGCGTACGCACAGGGTGGCGCTCGCCCCGTGCGCGGCCTCGCCCGTGGTGACCGAGAGCCGGGTGCCCGCGAAGTCCACGGTGTCCGCGGAACCCACCGTCACCGGAAGGAGGTTGGCGTTGCCCACGAACGACGCGGTGAATTCGGTGCGCGGGCTGCGGTACAGCTCCTGCGGTGTTCCGCAGTCCCGCAGCCTCGCCTTGTCCATGACGGCGATGCGGTCCGCGAGTGTCAGCGCCTCGACCTGGTCGTGGGTGACGTACAGCATGGACACATCCGGCAGGTCGCGGTGCAGCCGGGCGAGTTCGGCGAGCATGCCCGAGCGGAGCTGGGCGTCGAGCGCGGAGAGCGGTTCGTCCAGGAGGAGGACCTTCGGGCGGATGGCGAGGGCGCGGGCAATGGCGACCCGCTGCTGCTGTCCGCCGGAGAGCTCCCGCGGATAGCGCTTGGCGTAGTCGGCCATGCCGGTCATCTCCAGGGCCTCGGCCACCCGGCCGGCGATCTCTCCCCGGGGCGCCTTCCGGGCCCGCAGCCCGAAGGCGACGTTGTCGGCCACCCGCATGTGCGGGAAGAGCGCGTACTGCTGGACGACCATGCCGATGCCGCGCTGGTACGGCGGCAGTCCGGTGACGTCCCGGCCGCCGATGAGGACCCTTCCCGAGGCGGGCTGGACGAATCCGGCGACCGCCCGCAGCGCGGTGGTCTTGCCCGAGCCGGACGGCCCGAGCAGGGCCATCACCTCGCCGGGCTCCACGGTCAGGTCGAAGTCGTCCAGGACCGTGTTCTTGCCGTAGACCACCGACACGCCTTCGAAGCGGATGCCCGCCCCCGGCGCGCCGGCCATGTCACTCCCCTCCGATCAGGGAGGGGAGTTCGGCGACCGAGGCCAGGACGTGCGTGGCGCCGGAGTCCCGCAGCGCGTGCGCGCCGTGTGCTCCGGTCAGTACCCCGGCCACGACGCCCGCTCCCGCGCGGCTTCCGGAGAGCATGTCGTAGGACGTGTCGCCCACGGCCGCGATCTGCCGGACGGAGTCCGCGGCGCCGGTGCGCAGCAGGGCGGTGAGGACCATGTCCGGGTAGGGGCGGCCGCGGCCGCCCGCGTCGGCCGGGCAGAGGGTCAGGTCGGCCAGGTCGTGCCAGCCGAGCGTGTCGAGGATCGCGTCCTGGGTGACGCGGGCGAAGCCGGTGGTCAGTACGACGGTCAGGCCGGCTTCGCGCATCGTCCCGATGGCTTCGCGGGCGCCGGGTATGGCGGCGATGTGACCGCCGTCGACCAGTTCCCCGTATGCCTCTTCGAAGGCGGTGTTGGCGCGCTGGGCCGTCGTCTCGTCGTCGAAGAGGTGTCTGAAGACGGAGATCTTGGATTCGCCCATGGTGGCACGGACGTAGTCCAGCTTCTCCGCGTGGTCGGCGCTGCCCGGTTCGACGCCCAGGCGCTGGGCCGCGGCGCTGAAGGCCTGCTCGACGAGGCCCCCGTCGGCGACGGTGGTGCCCGCCATGTCCAGCACCACGAGGGAGATACGTTCCGTCAACTCGCTCACCATCCCAGTTCGTTCGCGGTCTTTTCGGCTATCGCCGGGGAGCAGGTCATGCCGCGGCCACCGGGGCCGGTGACCAGCCAGACACCTTCGCGGGCCTGCTGCCGGTGGACGACGCGGGAGGTGTCGGTGCACTGCGCGTACACGCCCGCCCAGCGGTGGCGGATCCTGGGGAGGGGCCTGCCGAGGATCGTCTCGACGACGGTGCGCAGGTGCTCGTACGGTTCCTCGACCACGTCGAAGGCGAAGGGTGCCTCGTATTCGTGGGTGTCGCCGATGGTGAGGGAGCCGTCGGTGCGCTGCACCATCAGCAGTTGCATCTTGTGCTCGGCGGCGGTCGGTGTCTGGGCCTGTGCCGCGGCCAGGGCGTCGAGCGCGTCGCTCGTGTAGGCGGGGTAGTAGCGGAAGCTGTCGGCGTCGGCGACGGAGGTGGTCAGTGCCTCGCCGAGCGGGTCCGTCTGCATCATCTGCAGGCGTACGCGCCGCACCGGCAGGTCCGGGACGAGCTCGCGGACCAGTCCGCCGAGCCATGCGCCGGTGCACAGCACCACCACGTCGCCGTGATGGACCTCGCCGTGGTCGTCGCGTACGGCCCTCTCCCCCACCACCTCGCGCACTTCGCGTCCGCCGAGGTAGGTGTAGCGGCCGGAGGCCAACAGCGCCTTTTTGAGGACGCGTTGGGCGGTGCGGGGCTCGACGGCGGCGTCCTGCTCGCACCACAGCGCGCCGAGGTATTCGCCGCGCAGCGCGGGATTCATCTCCCGGACCTCGTCGGGGCCGAGGAGTTCCCAGCCGCGGGCGGTGGCGTCGGGGCGCCGGGTGGCGGCCTCAGCGACGGCCCGTTCGGCCTCGTTGCGGACGACGGTGAGCGATCCGATGGCTCGGAAGCCCAGTTCGGGGAGGGTTGTTCCGATGTCCTCCCACAGTTCGCGGGCGCGCAGGGCGGTTGCCAGTTCCTCGCCGCCCGCGCGGCCGCTGACCCAGATCTGTCCGAAGTTGCGGACCGAGGCGCCGCGCGCCTCGGTCTCGCGCTCGATGTGGACCACTTCGTGGCCACGTTCCACTGCCTGCCAGGCGTGCATCGTTCCCAGCACACCGGCTCCGACGACTATGACTCGCATGACCACGACACTCGACGAGCACCGTGAACTGGATCCAGGGCAAAGGCAACGGGAAGGTGAACAGGCCTGCAATACCAGCAAAGACCAGTTACCGATTCGTTATCTTCCGTGAGCCCGGCCTCATCGGGTGACGGCGTCCAGGTGCGTGGTGAAGGAGAACCGGTCGCCCCGGTACAGCGTCCTGACCCGCTCCAGCGGTATGCCTCGCGTGTCACGGGAGTTGCGGTGGATCAGCAGCATCGGAAGCGCGGGCGACGTCCCGATCAGCAGGGCCTCGCGCGGTGTGGCCAGCACCGTCTCCAGCCGCTCGTCCGCACCTCCGAAGCCGATGCCCAGCCGGTCGTAGAGGTAGGCGTAGAAGGACGAGTTGGGCTCGAAGTCGGTGTCCAGCCGGGGCACCCGCTCGACGGCGACATAGGTGCTCTCCAGCCCGACCCGTTCGTCATCGGCGAGCAGTACACGTTCCATGTGCCATACGGGATCCCCTACGTGAAGCTGGAGCTCGGCCGCGAGGGCCTGCGGGCAGGGGAAGCGGTCCAGTCCGGTCAAGTGGCGCCCCGGCCGTTTGCCCTGCCTGCGCACACCCTCGGTGTAGCTCGCCATGGACAGCGGCTGCTCCATCTTGGGGCCCGCCACGACCGTGCCCCGCCCCAGCCGCCGTACCCGCCCTTCCAGGAGCAGTTCACGCAGGGCTTGGCGCACGGTCTCCCGGGAGACCTCGAAGCGCAGCGCCAGGTCACGTTCGGTGGGCAGCAGGCTGCCCTCGCCCAATTCGCCGAGCAGTGCGGCGATTTGGACCTTGACCGCGTAGTACTTCGGGATGCGTCCGTGCTCGGGGATGCCGGACCGGATCGGTGCGCCAGGTGTCTGGTCGTTCAGGTAGTCCACGGGGCCATGTTCGCACCCCGGGCATACGCGTCGGCCGGTCCGCTGACGGGACCGGCCGACGCCTGCGCGAGGTACGCCCCGCTCGTTGTCAGTGGACGTCGCCCATGAGAGCCGTGACCTTCTTGCGGTACATGAAGACCGCGAAGCCGGCGAGGGCCGCGAGTGCCGCCTCGGCCGCGATGACCCCGGTGCCGCTGAGGCTCACACCGGCCAGGGAGAGCAGACCCGTGACGCAGTCGCCCGCCGTCACCGCCAGGAACCACACGCCCATCATCTGGCCCGCGTACTTCTGCGGCGCCATCTTCGTGGTCACCGAGAGGCCGACCGGGGAGAGGCAGAGCTCGCCCACGGTCTGGATCAGGTAGATCGACACCAGCCACATCGGGCTGACCTTCGTGCCGTCGGACGCCATGGCCATCGGGACGACGAAGACGAAGAACGAGCCGCCGACGAGGAACATCGCCATGGCGAACTTGACCACGGTGTTCGGTTCCCGGTTCTTGCGGGACAGCCACAGCCACAGCCAGGCGAAGACCGGGGCCAGCGCCATGACGAACAGCGGGTTGAGCGACTGGAACCAGCTGGAGGGGAAGCCCAGTCCGAAGACCGTGTCCGCCGACTTCGTCTCGGCGAAGGCGGCCAGCGTCGAACCGCCCTGGTCGTAGATCATCCAGAAGACGGCCGCGGCGACGAAGAACCAGAGGTAGCCGCTGACCTTGGACTGCTCGGTGTCCGACAGCTCCTTGTCGCGCTTGATGCGCGTCAGGACGGCGACCGGGAGGATGAGACCCAGCAGCGTGATGGGGACCAGCGCCCAGTTGAGGGTGAAGTTCCCGGTGCCCACGACCACGCCGTAGAAGACGGCGGCGATCGCGCACCAGATCAGACCCTTGACCAGCCAGGCGTTGCGCTCCTGGGCCGGCAGCGGCGTGGGGACCACGTTGCTCCGCGGGCTGAGGTGGCGGGTGCCGATCAGGAACACCGCCAGGCCCAGCCCCATGCCGACCGCGGCGAGGGCGAAGCCCAGGTGCCAGCCGACGGTCTGGCCGACGGTGCCGATCACCAGCGGAGCGACGAAGGCACCCAGGTTGATGCCCATGTAGAAGATCGTGAAGCCGCCGTCGCGGCGCGGGTCGTCCGGGCCGTTGTAGAGGTGGCCGACCATCGTGGAGATGTTGGCCTTGAGCAGACCGGAACCCAGCGCGACCAGGGCCAGACCCACGAAGAACATGGCCTGCCCCGGAACGGCGAGCGACAGGTGGCCCGCCATGATGACACCCGCTCCGACGGCCACGGTCTTGCGGGGACCCCAGACCCGGTCACCGAACCAGCCGCCGGGCAGGGCGAGCAGGTAGACCATCGCCAGGTAGACGGAGTAGATCGCGATGGCGCTGCCCTCGGGCATCTCCAGCCCGCCGCCCTGGCTGCCCGGCTTGGCATCCGGGCCACCGGCGATCAGGTAGAGCACGAGAAGCGCGCGCATACCGTAGAAACTGAAGCGTTCCCACAGTTCTGTCATGAAAAGTACGGCCAACCCGCGCGGGTGGCCAAAGAATGTCTTGCCGCTCTGCTCAGGGGCTGCCAGCCCGCTGTGCTCGGCCGCGCCCTTGGTGGGGAGGGACGCCATAGGGGTTCCTTGAACGGTCGGGACGCCTGAGAGCGACAGCGCGTCCGATGGGTGACCAGCACCGGCGCCGCACTGCGCCGGGATCCACGCCCCCGCTCACATCGGAGCGGCGACCTGGTCAGGAGGTCATTGACTGTGCTCCAGAGTGAGGCCCCTGCCTTGTACACAACAGGGACCTTCGACTCCAAAGCGGGGCCAAAGGTTGACACAAATAGATGACCTTGGGTTTCCGCAGCCTCGGCCACCGCTCCACGGGCCCGCTGGAGGGCTGTACGTGGGGCGGGAGCCCGACCCCGGGCGGTGAGCCCGCCGTCGGGGGCGGCGGTGGCCGTGACGGTGCCGTGGTGATCCACTCCCGGGAGGTCGCCGAGGCGTACGACGAGGTACTTCAGCCGAAGTCGGGCAGGCTCGGCCCGCTGCGCCGAGTCACCCACGAGGCGCTCTTGGCCCAGGCGCCGGGGAGAGCGTTGTCCGCGTCGTCCAGCCAGACCCGCTGTCCTGTACGGGTGGCGGTCAGGCCGAAACGGGCCGGTCCTGGGCGGCCGTTGGTGCTGTGCCAGGTCCAGGTGGCTTCGACTTCGTCCCACAGTCGGCGCGGGCCGTGCTGCCATACCGTGAACCGGTCCTCGCGCTGCCCGTCGTCGTCGACGGCGGCCCAGCTTCCGGCATCGGCGCTCGCCACCCACAGGCGGGTGGCGACGCCGTCGACCGGGTTCTCGTGCCATGCGTGCCACAGGTCCGGAAGGAGCAGGCCGAGCGCGAACTGGGCGTCCAGGTCATCGCCGGCGACGGCGGTCGGTGCGAGACCGGTCGTGGACTCGGTGGGCCGGTGCTCGTCCTGGACGACGTCGCGGAAGAGGCGGACGTCCCGGCGCTGGCCGCGCATGAGCATGAACGCGGAGTGCGGTGAGAAGTTGCCCTGTGCGGTGTGGTCCGGCCGGACGGTGAGGTGGAGGAGCCCGTAGTCGCGCCAGGGGCTGTTCCACGGGGTGAGGACGGTGCCGCCGGGACGGGTCTGGTCGATCCATGCCGGCGGGATCGTGTGCACGGCGCAGGTGGCGATGACGTGATCGTACGGGGCTCCGGCCGGCCATCCGTATTCGCCGTCCGCGGTGACGATCCGCGGTTTCATGGATGCCCTGCAGAGCGCATCGGCCGCATGCCGGGCCACCTGCTCGTCGATCTCGACGCTCGTGACGTTCTCCGCGCCGACGGCGTGCGAGAGGAGGGCGGTGTTCCAGCCGGTGCCGGTGCCGATCTCCAGGATCCGTCGGCCTGGCCGGGGGTCGAGCATCGTGAGCATCCGTACCACGGTGCCCGGGTCGGAGGCCGATGACGAGGGCAGGACCGCGTCGTCGTCGCCGACCGGCCGCCCGTCGTTGATCTGTGTGACCACGGGCTCTTCGGCGTAGGCGAGTTCGAGCCACCGGTCCGGTTCGATGTCGGCGCTCACCTGTGCGTAGTCGCCGTGCTCGTCCTCCGCCCACACCGTGCGGGGCAGGAACAGGTGCCGGGGGGCGGCCGTCAAGGCGGCTTCCCAGCGTGGGTCGACCGGCCCGTTCGCCGCGCGGATCGCGTCGAGCAGGCCGCGCACGGCGGCCTGCTCGCGTTCGCGAAGGGAGCGGAGGGAGCAGCGGGAGTTGCCCATCCCGCTACTTCTCGTCCTTCTTCTTGTGCTTCGGCTCCGGCGCGGGACGCGCGCCGTCTTTGGACGGCGCGGCGATCCCGGGGTCCTTCTTGCCGGCGTGTTTGCCGTCGCCGCCGTCCCCGCCTTTACCGGTGCCCCATCCCATCGCGGCCTCCTCGTGAGGGTCGGTGATGGGCCGACAGTAGTGCGGGACGGAGGTTTTGTCGGCCCCGCAGTTCCTCACCGGCCCATCAGACGCGCCCTAACCGGCCTGGAGGGCGAGGGTCGGGGAGAGTCGGGCGGCCCGGACCGCCGGGTACAGGCCGGCCACCGTACCGATGAACAGCGTGGCGGCGAAGCCTCCGGCGACGGCCCATGGAGGCACCACCCACGGCATGCCGCCCGAGACGGCGTACACATAGGTGGCCAGGGAACCCAGCACCACCCCGGCCAGCCCGCCGAGCCCGGAGAGCAGCAGCGACTCGGTGACGAACTGGATGCGGATCTGCCCCCGGGTGGCGCCCAGGGACCGGCGCAGTCCGATCTCGTGGCGCCGCTCCAGCACCGAGATGATCATGGTGTTGGCGACCCCGACACCGCCGACCAGCAGTGCCACCCCGCCCAGCCCCAGCAGCAGGTTGGTGAAGGCCCCCTCGGTCGCGGCCTTGGCCTGGAGGGCGGAGGACGGGTCGGTGACCCGTACGTTGTTCGGGGTCTCGGGGTCGACGGTACGCGGGATCAGGCCGCGGACCGCGCCGACCGAGGCGTCCGTGGACCGCTCGTAGATCTGGGTGGGGTGTCCGTCGAAGCCCAGCAGCTTGGCCGCGCCCTTCCAGCCCACCAGGGCCGCTCGCTCGATCTCGGGCGTCAGCGGGAGCGGGTCGAGGATGCCGATGACGGTGAAGTACTGGTTGCCGACGAGGACTTGCTGACCCGGTGTGGTGATGCCCAGGCGTTCGGCGGCGACATGTCCGAGCACCACCGACGGATAGCGCCCGGTGGCCTCGTTGAGCCAGGTACCCGAGCCGACGGTGCCGCGCAGGGCCTTCAGGAGACCTTCGGTGGCGGCCTTCACCGAGAGCCCGCCGGTCTCGTCCTTGGAGATCTTCTCGCTGCGCCGGACGCTCTGCTCCAGGTCTCCGGTCGCGCCGACGTGCTCGACGCCGGGGATACGGCCGACCATGCCGGGCGACTCCTTGGGCAGCTTCACCGATTCACCGCTGAACGGGTCTTGGCCGGGCGTGACCTTCAGCATGTTGGTGCCCAACTTGTCGAGTT
The DNA here is from genome assembly GCF_053594975.1 of Streptomyces sp. NPDC002537. Lineage (NCBI taxonomy): Bacteria > Bacillati > Actinomycetota > Actinomycetes > Kitasatosporales > Streptomycetaceae > Streptomyces > Streptomyces sp. NPDC002537. Next base: position 3,206 of record NZ_JBSFWT010000064.1, on the reverse strand, counting down.
CCTGGAGAAGTTGGGCCTTGCTGGAGGCGGAGATGCCGACCACCGCGATCATGGTGGCGATGCCGATGGCGATGCCCAGAGCAGACAGCACGACCCGCATCGGCCGGGTGCGCAGGCCCGCCGACCCGACGTGGAAGACGTCGCGGGGGCCGAGCCGGGCGGAAGTCAGCCGGTCGTCGCTCATCCGTCCTCACCTCGTCCGGCACTGTCCGCCAGGGCATCGCTTCCCGCCCGCAGGTCCGCGACGACCTCGCCGTCGCGGATGCGTACCTGGCGGGGCAGCGCGTCGGCGATCTCGCTGTCGTGGGTGATCACGGCGATGGTGGCGCCCTCGGCGTTCAGATCGTGGAGCAGTTCCATGACCGCCTCGCCGGAGGCGGAGTCCAGCGCGCCGGTCGGCTCGTCGGCCAGCAGCAGATCCGGCTCGCCGACGACCGCCCGCGCGATGGCCACGCGCTGTTTCTGTCCGCCCGAGAGCTCGTGCGGGCGGTGGTGCATCCGGTCGGCGAGGCCGACCCGCTCCAGGGCGTGGGCCGCGCGCTCGCGGCGCTGGGCGCGCGGCAGGCCGGAGTAGAGCAGCCCCTCGGCGACGTTGTCCTGGGCACTGACACCGGCCACCAGGTGGAAGGACTGGAAGACGAAGCCGATGTGCCGGGCGCGCAGCGCGGACAGCCGACGGTCGGAGAGGGTCGCCACGTCGTGGCCCGCGATGGTGACGGAGCCGGCGGTGGGCCGGTCCAGGGTGCCGACGATGTGCAGCAGCGTGGACTTGCCCGACCCGGACGGGCCGACGATCGCGAGCAGTTCCTCGCGTTCGATGCGCAGGTCCACCCCGCGCAGCGCCGCGACGCCGCCCGGGTACTCCTTGGTGACCTGGTTCAGTTCGACGACGGTGCTCATGTCTTGGGCACTCCGACCTTCATGCCCTCCGTCAGACCGGATCCGCTGATCTCGACCCTGCCTTCCCCGAACATGCCGAGTTTCACCGGGATCTCGCGGGCCTTGCCGTTCTCCACCACCTGGATGCCGAAGCCTCCGACGGGCAGCGCGAGCAGGGCGTTGACCGGCACGGTCAGCACGTCCTTGCGTACCTCGCCCTCGAGGTCGACGGAGACCGGTGCCTGGTCGAAGCCCTTGGCCTGCCCCGGGTCGGCGAAGGTCACCCGTGCGGTGACCTTCGCCTTGTCCTGCCCGCCCTGTTCCTTGTTGTCGTCGTTGTTGACGTTGCGGTCGACGGAGGCCACCTTGCCCTTGACCTTCTCGCCACCGGGCAGAGTGATGTCGACCCGCGTGCCGGGCCTGGCGAGATCGGCGTCGGCCACGTCGAGCTTGATCTGCACCTCGCGCTCGGATCCGGTGGTGGTCAGGACCGGGCGGCCGGGGCCGGTCTGGTCGCCGACGGCCGCCTCCTTCTTCTTGACCCGCACGGAACTGGGCGCGAAGGCGATCTGGTCCGGGCCGATCTCGCCGGTCTGCTTCAGGTCGTGTGCCTTCTGCCAGCGCTTGACCGCTTCCGCGGTGCCGGAGGTGAACTGCTCGTCCACTGACAGGCCCTGGCCGTAGCCGAGGTCGCGGAGGTTCTCCTTGAGCTGCTTGACATCCGGGCCCTTGTCCCCGGCCTTCAGCTTCCGGTACATGGGGCGCTCGCCGTACATGAGCCGGACCTTGTCGCCGTCGGCCTCGTAGAGGGGCTCATCGCGCTTGATCACCGTGCCGGTGTCCGGGAGCCAGGTGAGGGTGCCTTGTGCCCCGCCGTTGAGCCTGCGCTCCTTGGAGTAGCCGAGGGTGCCGTCCACCTGGGTGCGGCTGCTCAGGTCCTGCCGCTTGATCGAGTCGGTCTTCTGCGGCAGGCCGTCCGTACGGTTCTCGTGGCTCGTGCCGTCACCGCTGGACGCCGAGACGGCCATGGCCCCGCCCGCCAGCGCGGTCGCCACGATCAGCGAGACGATCACCGGCTTCTTGCGGGACTTCTCGCGCTCACTCGCCATTCTGATCACTGCACGCCTTGTTCGCCTTCTCGAACTTGCCCTTATCGACGTCCGGGATACGCTGCGACGTCATCATTCCGCCGTCGAACTTCGGGTCGGGCACGTCGACACCGTTCTTGCGCATGCACTGGGCGAACTTGAGGGCCTTGTCCTTGTCGGCCTGGGATATCTCGCCCTTGCCCGGGCCACCGGACAGGTCGGCGCACGCCTTCATCGCCTTCTTGACCTTCTCGGGGTCACCGTCGATGCCCATGGCCTCCTTTTCGCTCTTGGGCTCGGTCACCTTCGCACCGTTCTTGCGCAGGCACTCGCGGTACTTGTACTGCGCATCGGCCTCCTTGCCCTCGCCGGACGAGTCCGAGCCCTTGGAACTGCTGTCCTTGCTCGAATTCTCGGTGCCGCCGACACAGGCCGTGGCGAACAACGCCACCCCTGCCAGGACCGATGCCGCGATGCCGTACTTGCCGTTCCGCATGGATTTCCTCCGTGTCCGAACATTGGAGACCGACAGCACGGAGGCTGGCACACACCCGCATTTCGTTTCTCTCAACGAAGACGCTTACAACGACGAAAGGTCGCCTTCGGATACACCTGATGCCATGCGCGTGCTGATCGTGGAGGACGAGGAATTCCTGGCAGTCATGATCGCCGAGAGGGTGCGCCGCGACGCCCTGATCGCGCGGGTGCGGGGGAAACGCGCCGGCAGCAGCGTCAACGCCGTGCGGGTCACCCTCGGCGAACTCCGCGCCAGGCTCGGCGATCCCCCGGTCATCACCACCGTCCCCGGCCACGGCTACCACATCGACGGCCCGGCATGAAGCGCCTCGGGCTGCCCGGCGGGGAGCGGGCCCGGCTGACCCTGCTCTACGGCGGGCTGCTCGTCCTTGCCGGAGGCATGCTCATCAGCCTGGTCAACTTCCTCGTCCGCCAGGGCCTTTACGCCTCGATCACCACGGCTGTGGCCACCAAGCGCGGAGAGGTCACCGCTGCCCCGGCGCCCTCCCTCGTGGCCTCCCTCGCCTCAACAAGCCCCGTCTCCCCTGACGAGACAAAACGCTTCCAGACCATCAAGACCTTCTCCGAGGCCGCCGAACAGGCCGCCCAGAACCGGCTGTTGTTCATTTCCCTGATCGCGCTGGCCGTGTTCGCCGTCATCTCCGCGGCCCTGGCCTGGTGGATGGCCGGACGCGTGCTGCGCCCGGTCGGCGTCATCACCCG
>NZ_JBSFWT010000063.1:0-43383 GCF_053594975.1 Streptomyces sp. NPDC002537 | reverse complement strand
CGGGCCCGTAACAAGCGAGGCCCTCGGACTGTTGATCGGGATGTCTCACCTCCCAACCCAGCAGCCAGAGGGCCTCGTTGGTTGTCCATCCTTGCACACTCGACCTGCCGCACGCCCTCGTCGAATGAGTCACGATGCTGATCGTCACCCGTGAAGGTGACCGTCGGTGCAAACTCCGGCCTTCCGTCACCGGGCCCGCAGGCGAACTGCTCTGGTTCTCACCCGCGTTGCCGGGCCGGACCGTGGACATCACCGCGGCCCGCACCCACCGAACCATCACCATCTGTGAGCGGCTGAAGGTCCCTGTCCTCGCGGACAAAGCCTACGAAGGGGCCGGCGGAACCTTCTGCACCCCCTTCAAACGGCACTGCGGACGCCGGTCGAGCGAGCCTTCGCCCGCCTCAAGTGCTGGCGCCTCTTCCGAAAAGCACGCTGCAGCCCCAACCGCCTCACGTCAATGACCCAGGCCGTCCTCACCCTCAAGCAGCAACGCTGAAGATCCTTACTGAACCTCTTTCAGCTTGGCCACTGATCGGATGAGGGCGGTGGTGTCCGCGACGCACGAGGTTCCCGTGCCGTTGAGGGAGGTGTTCGAACTCTCAACCCACCGCAATGCCGCGAAGTTAGGGCTTGTAAAGAATCAAGGTGTGGGTTTCGTCTGTGGCGTGAGGGTGACGCCGTGTGCGGCGGCGTGGACGAAGAGCCCGGTGAGGGTGCCCAGGTGCGCCGCCACGGGCCCGGGGGGGTGTGCCCGTGCTGGTCCATCAGCTGCCCGATCTCGCCGGTAGCCTCGCGGATGGTGTCCTTGCTGACGGTAAACAGGCGGGCGAGCACGGCGGGTGACAGGCCAAGGCGCTGGTGCAGCACGGTGGCCAGGACACGGTCGGCCAGGTCGAGTTTGGCTTTGCGGCCGCCGCCCGGGGCCCGGCGCCGGGTGCCGCCGTCGCGCCAGGCGGTGTGGTCCGGTGCGTGCAGTGCCTGCCAGTACGGGGCCAGGGCCGTGGACAGGCCGGCGAGTTCGGTGCTGGTCATGCCGGTCAGGGCGGGGTGTGCCAGGGCCTCCCGGTCGAGGCCGAGGACCGGTTTGCCAGGGCACCAGCACGCTCACGCGAACACTGACCGTCGCCCAGGGCATCTTCGCTCCTGGCCATCTGGGCGAGTTGACCAAGTACCTTCCCTTCGAGCTGGTCGACGCCGTATTGACGTCACGGGTACGCAAGCTGCCGTCGCGGGTGGTGGTGTACTTTGTGCTGGCCATGGCGCTGTTCGGCGAGTGCGGATATCGGGGCGACGTGTGGGCCGCGCTGGTCGCCGCGCCGGGTATGCCCGACGTCGACCCGTCCGCGGCGGCATTGCGCCAGGCCCGACGCCGACTCGGCTCGGCACCGCTGTCCGAGCTGTTCGACCGGGTGAAGGGCGCGGTTGCAGCCGAGGACACGGCGGGATCATGGTGGCGAGGGCTGCGGACCGTGACCTGGGACGGCACGAGCATCCTGGTCTCGGACAGCGAGGCCAACCGGTCGTACTGCGGCCGGGTCTCCGCGACCAACGGAGTCGCCGGATTCCCCCTGGTCCGGCTGTCCGCACTGGTCGAGTGCGGCACCAGGACACTGATCGACGCGGTGCTCGGGCCGTGGTCCCAGGCCGAGGAGTCCCAGTGCACGGTACTGTGCCGGGCGCTGGAACCAGACATGCTGTTGCTGGCCGACCGGGGCAGCAAGGGCTTCGCGCTGGCCTGGTCAGCTGCGGCCACCGGAGCTCAACTGCTGTGGCGGATGAGTGCCGACCTGCAGCCACCGGTGCTGCACACCCTTCCCGACGGCACCTACTTGTCGATGTCCACCGGGACCAATGAACGGGCCGGCTGAGCAGGTGGAGCCGCCACCGGCGCACGGTCCCACCGTAGATCGCCGGCGTGGCCATCCGCGTCGTCGAGGCCACGGTGACAGTCCTCGCCGTCGACGGCACGACGACGAGTACGAGCCTGCTGCTGTTCACCACGCTGCTGGATCACCGGCGCTACCCCGCTGCCGAACTCACCGAGCTCTACCACCGAAGGTGGCAGGCGGAGACCGCGTACTTCGGACTGAAGATCACGCTGCGCGGGGCGGACCGCGTGCTACGCGCGTACCACACCGACGACGCCCAGCAGGAACTGTTCGGCCTGCTTGTCGTCTACCAGGCCGCGCGGCAGATCGTTGTCGACGCCGCCCTGCACGCCGGGATCACCCCGTCCCGGATCTCGCTCGCCGTCACCATCCGCACCGCCCGCCACACCGTGATCACCGCAACCGGGACCACGACACGTCAGGGGTGCCGGCCCACTCCCGTGATCCGTCACGCCGTCCTGCACCCCCGCGAACCGGCCCCGCCGCACCAGAATCCAGCCCCGCCGCGTCAAGCGCCCACTCTCGACCTACGCCTACAACACGACCAGGAAAAACACCCCGATCCCCAACGCGAAGATCGCCATAACCATCACCACAACCACGGACCGAACACACGACGATGGCGAACCTACACTTCCACCCCTCTACATCAACTTCACCGAACCACTTGACAACTGCCCTCGGCACTCAAACTTCCCGGTCTTGAGCCTTCGGCAGGCCTCGGTAGCGGGCGTGGTGGGCGTCGCAGCGGCTGGACGTCTGCGCCATCGTTCCCTCGACGCTGGCGCGGATGGCGTACTGCTCGCGCCAGGCATCGGTGCCCTGTTCCGCGCGGATCCGACGCTGGGCCTCCAGCTGAGGCGGGCACGGAAGGTCAGGCCCCGGGCGCCGGTCGCCGAGCGGGTGCACCGGGGACAGTCGGGGCACGGTCCGCAGTCGGGCATTTTGAAGGTCGCCTGGACGGCCGGCAGACCGTCCGCGTTGCTGGTGCACTTCCAGTCGCGGCTCACGGCGCCGTTGGGGCAGACGACCTTCCGCTGTTCCCAGTCGATGGTGAACCGGGTGAGGTCGAAGGCGTCGGGGTCGCGGGCCTGCCAGGCGGAGTCCGGTGGCAGCGGGCCGATGAGTTCGGCTCCGTGCAGTGCCCGGGCGGCCAGGACATGGTCCACGCTCACGTAGCCGGCGTCGACGAGTTCCTGGTCGGGCAACAGGCCGGCTACGGCGAGGTCGGTGTGTCGTGCGGTGACCGTCTCGACGTCCGAGGTCGTCGCCGGCGTGGTGGCGACATGGACGATCACGTGCGGCCGGTCGGCCTCGCAGGTCTCGGTGAAGTGCCCCTTGTATCCGCTCCAGCCCCTACCGCGCTTGCCCCCGTAGCGTGCATCGACCTCGTACGGACTCTTGATCGCCACAGCCCCGGGCGGTAGTTCACCCTTTCCCCGCAGGCGGGGCCCATCGTGGCTGCGGTAGTGCTGCTGCAGCCACATCGCCCGCAGGACGCCAAGCGCGGGGATCTCCCGCAGCCATCCGGGCGCCTCCGCGGCGTGGACAACGTCCAACAGCTCATAGCCGTCCGAGGCCACCGTGAGCGCGAGCTCGGCACGGGCTGCTTCTCCCTTCGGCATACGGCAGTCGCTCGCCCGCTGGCCATAGCGTTCCCACCAGGCGGGCCGGACGTGGTCGGCCAACCAGACCGGGGCCGCGGCCGACAAGGATTCCAGGGCGGCCCGCATCGTCCCGGTGGTGAGCTCCAGACGCTCGAGCAGCCGCATACTCGCCAAAACGTGCGTTGCGTCCGTGCGCTGACGCCCGCCCTTCACCAGCAGGCCGTGCTCCCGCAGGTCTTCCAGCATCCGCGTGAGCAGCAGCGCGGAACTCACTGAGCACCGAGGCATCGAAGCCCGGACCGGTCAACTCCATCGACAGGCAGCACTACCAGTCCACCCTGCCCCGCACAGCGTCAGCTGCCTGGCGGTCCGTCATCCCCTCCGCGAACTGCAGCACCAGCACAGCCGCCAGCCGTGCCGGCGAGATCGACGGATGCCCACGCACAGCGAAGTACTCCATGAACTGAGCGTCGGCGAACGCTTCTCCGAGCACCTCCCGCATCCGCATCGCCAGGCAGGCAGCCCTTCGGAAAGGCCGCATGCACCACCCGAGCCGTCAGCACCGGAACTTCACAACCCGGCCTCGGCCACATCGACACCGCAGACCACCCCCACCCAAAGGACATACACCCATCAGCACGGCCCCACGGCCAAGACGATCACCGCAGCAGCCCATGTGAATTAGCCAGCAGAGTCACTCCGGGGGGCGCCTCACCCGAGCCCTTCCCCGGACTGGACGTCACCTCCGGTCCGGGGAAGGGCAGAGCGGTTGTGAGGCTGCTGCCGTTCTGAGTTGCTGCAGCGGTTCTGCTCTCGCCTACCCTCCGCAGCAGCAGCGGACTCTGCCCTGTCAGGAGTTGGAGCTGCCGAAGTTCAGGATGTTGTTGAGGAAATTCAGGCCCTCGAACATGTTGCGGCTTTCCCGGTGGTCACGGCCGGGCCAGTCGCTGTGCTCCCTGCAGTCCTGGTCACCGCAGTGCTCACCTGTGACTACGGCCGGGGTGTTCGGGGCAGCTTCGGCCATGCCTGCGAGCGGGATGACAGCCGTTGCGGCCATTGCGGCAGCAACCAGATAGCGACCAATTGCCTTACGCATCCATATCTCCCAAATCTAGAAAAATATAAGAATATGACATGCGTACCACGTTTCGCCGACCTCATTGCGCGAGGTCACATGATTCACTCGTGTGGGTCTGCGTATGGTGCTGCCCGACCCTGGACCGTGCGGTGAAGGCGATGACGAAGTCGGCTGCGCATACGGCTGGGGGTGCGGTGGGTCTGAGATGACTCCTACGGCAAAGCTGATGCGTTCTCAGCTTTCGAGATGGGTGCAGGAGCTATACCCTTTGGGGTCCGGTTCGTTTCGAGTGACTGGCTGACCTGGGTGTTTGCCTGAGCGGACTGATCGGGGGTGCTGGCTGCTTCTACCTTCTCGGTGAGGGGGTGGGGTGATGGTGTCCTTGCTCGAGGAGTTGGAGCGCCGCGAGGCTGTGATCCGCGAGCGTGTGTCCGGACTACGGTTCCAGAAAGCCGAGTTGAGTGAGCAGTGGGCCCAGCTTTGTCACGTTGGCGGGTCTGCGTGAGATGGTCGTCGCGGGAGGGGCCGGTCGTGGAGTCCGAGGACGTGCCGTCGCACAAGGGGCACCGGTACCCGGTGGAGATCATTTCTCACTGTGTGTGGCTGTGCTTCCGCTTCCCGCTGTCCTTCCGCGAGGTCGAGGAGCTGATGCTCGAGCGGGGTGTTGAGGTCTCCTACGAGACGGTGCGCCGCTGGTGTCTCAAGTTCGGGCAGGAGTACGCGAACCGGCTGCGCCGGCGTCGTCCGCGGCCGGGCGACAAGTGGCACCTGGACGAGGTCTTCATCAGGATCAACGGGAAGATCCACTATCTGTGGCGGGCCGTCGACCAGGACGGCAACGTTCTCGACATCCTTGTCCAGCCCCGGCGCAACGCCCGTGCTGCCAGGCGGTTCTTCCGCCGCCTCCTCAAGGACTGTGCGTACGTGCTCCGGGTGATCGTGACCGACAAGCTCCGCTCTTACGGCGCCGCGCACCGCGAGGTGATGCCCCCGGTCGAACACCGAGCGACTCCGTCGGGGATCTTGAGGTTCGAAGGTCATTTGCCTTGGCGCCACCACAGGGGCCGAGGTAGCCCTCGGGTGGCGAGGTACTGCTGGAAGGCCGTGGGTGGGCGTGGGCGGTAGGTGGAGTTCTCGGGTTCTTGTTCGCTGAGGCGTTCGATGTTGATGGCGATCGCGGTCAGGACGTGCTGGACGTGTGTTTTGGCGGTGCCGTGGTAGCAGCAGCGGCGGGCTCGGTGGCCGGTGACGAGTTCGTGCACGGTCCCCTCGACGCCGGAGCGGGAGGCATACAGCTGTTTCCACTGGTCATCGCGCTGGTCGGCGCGGTTGCGGGCCTGGAGCTCGTGCAGGCGGCGGGGCAGGAAGTTCACCGTCCGGGCCGCACCGCGGGTGCACTGGGACCTTTCGGGGCATGGCTGGCACTGCCGCTTGTCGAACCGGACGACCGCATAAGGGGCCACGGCCGGAGGCTCGTTCCAGTTGCCGCTGACCTGGCCGTTGGGGCAGGTGACCTCGCGTCGGTCGAAGTCGATGATGAAGTTCTCACGGGCGAAGCCGGTGTCCGTCGCGCGCTGTTGGGAGCTGTTCGCGGGCAGTGGCCCGACGAGAGTGACCTTGTGGGTGCGGGCGGCCGCGTCGAACCCGGTGGCCGAGGTGTAGCCGCCGTCGACGAGGTGCTGGGCGGGCAGCAGACGGCGCCGCTTGAGGCGGGCGTGGATGGCGGGCAGCGCCTGGCTGTCCGCGGCTGAGACCACAGTGGCCACATCCGTGATCACATTGACACGGCCGTCGTCGCAGGTCTCGGTCACATGCGCGAGGTAGCCGGTCCACCGGGTGTTCCCACGGCGGACCCAGCGCGCCTCCACGTCGTAGGGCGACTCGATCCGCACCTTCGCCGGAACCAGGCCGTCCTTCTCACAGCGCGGCCGCAGCCGGCCTCGGGCATCGACGACGAACTGCTGCACCATGATCTGGCGCAGAGCTTCGAGCTGCGAGCCCGGGCGGCGGCCGGGCCGGTGCCGCTGGAAGCGGGTGAGCAGGTCGGCCGCGTCGGTGCCGGCCTGGGTGAGGCGGGTGACGGGGTGGCTGGGCTGGCTGCACATGCGGACCGGGCGCCCGTAGCGTTCGCCCCACTCGGCGGTCACCAGTCCGTCCAGGAGGTCGGGGTCGGTGCGGGCGAGTTCTTCCACGGCGGCACGGACCGCTTCGAGCACCAGCTCCAGCCGGGTCAGCTCGCGGGCGGCGGCAAGGATGTGGGTGGAGTCCGTGCGTTGACGGCCCCTCGCTTTGACCAGGCCGGCCGCTTTGAGCCGCTCCAGCGCGAGGTCGAGCAGCTGGTCGGCGCGGTCGTCCTTGGCGAGGCGGTCGCGGAAGTCGCCCAGCACGCTGTGGTGGAAGCCGGGATCGTCCAGTTCCAGCGCGAGGGCGTATTTGAAGTCGAGGCGGCAGCGCACCGCCTCTGCCGCCTGCCGGTCCGACAGGTTCAGCAGGAACTGCAGGACACATACGGTGGCGAGCTGGGCGGGCGATAACCCGGGGCGTCCGTCACGCGAGTACCAGGCTTCGAAGTCCTCGTCCCGCCATAGTCCGTCCAGCCGGTCGCGTACCCACATCGCCGTCGTCCCGCGGGGGTTGCCCGCGCGGGCAACCTGCGCAGTCAGAGCGGGAATCTGCACACCGGAGCGGGGACGGACGGACACCAGACACCTCAACGACGGTCGTTCACCTTCAAAACCGAGTCGAGCTTGCCGGTTGATCACACCCATCCGCCGAGGATTCTCAAGATCCCCGACGAAGTCGCTCACCGCAGTTCCAAGTACTTGAACCGCGCAGAGAACTCCCATCAGCCCGTCAGGCAGCGCGAGAGAGCGATGAAACGCCTCCTCTCCCCGGGCTCGGCCTAGAGGTTCCTGTCCGCGTTCAGCTCGATCTCGCCGCACTTCAGGCCCCGACGGCACCTGATCACAGCAAGTGACTATCGGAGCAAGATGGCTGACCGGCTCAGCGTCTGGAAGACCATCACCGGCGCACCCGCGGTCATCTGACCGAGGTGCCACCACCGACCCTCAAGACGCCCCAACGCACCTACCCCCACCACCAACGTGACAACGCCGTTCGCCCAGCTCAGCGCGCTGCCCTGGGCCGATGTCCCCGGCCGGGCCCGGGAGCGGGACCGGAGCCATGGACGCCGCGAGCACCGCGCCATCCTCGCGGTCACCGTCCCGGCCGGTCTCCGCTTCCCCTATGCGGCCCAGGCCTTCCGGATCCGCCGCACCACCCGCCACCTCGACGGACGGCCCAAACACACCGAGACCGTCTACGGCATCACCAGCCTGAAGGCACACCGGGCCGGCCCCGCCCACCTCGGCGCCTACGTCCGCGGGCACTGGGGCATCAAGAACCGCCTCCACTGGGTCCGGGACGTCACCTTCGACGAGGATCGCTCACAGGTCCGCACCGGCAACGGCCCCAGAGCGATGGCCGCCCTCCGCAACCTCGCCATCAGCACCGCCCTGCCGTCTGGCCGGAGCCACCAACATCGCCGGAGCCCTCCGCCACGACTCCCGCGACTACACCCGTCCCTTGGCCATGCTCGGCCTCACGTGAACAACTTTGCCGAGGCCCTGGGCGCTGGCCTTCCCTGTCGTCGAAAGTGCGCTGTCTGAGGCGGCCCGTGACGATGACACGCATGCCCTTGCTGAGGGACTGTGCGGCGTTTTCGCCGACCTGTCGCCACAGTGAGCAGCGTAGGAACAGCAGCTTGGCCGTTGGTGAATTCGCTGCGGTCGCGGTCGAAGACGCGCGGGGTGGAGGCGACCACGGGTATGCCGGAGGCGCTATGGCGCAGTTCCGGGTCGGAGGTGACGTTGCCCGCCACCGTCACCAGCGTTTCGCCCGCCATGCTGGCACCCCTTTTTTGACCGTAGGCCGGAACACGCTCACCGTACCGTCCTCACTGGGCGCGCTGGCGCGATGGACGGTATGACGAGCGAGGAGAACGTGCTGGAGGCGGCGGCCGCGGAGCTCGCCGCCGTGCAGGAGGCACTGGTGGCGGCGCGCCGGAACCTGACGATGGCGATCGTGGCTGCCTGCCGGGACGGGGTACCGACCGCCCCTATTGCCGGACGGGCCGGTGTGAGCGTCACCGAGGTGCGCAATATTCTCGCGGCGACCGGGACTTCGCGCCGCACGTGACCGTGCGGGACTGCGGGCTCGGTGCGCTGGCAGCGCGCCCTTTTTGGGAGGTGAGGGACCCTGGCACGTGACCGCCGGGGGTTGAGGCCGTGCCAGGGGCCCTCCGGGCGCCGTACCGGGGGGGGCGTTGTCCCGGTACGGCGCAGCAGTGGCCCTCACGGAGCCGCCGCACAGGCTTCGCTGCTGTCGCGGACTGCCACGGGGGCCCACACCTGGAATGTAACCATTATCTTCGCAAAATGACCAGATAGGCACGGATTGTTGAAAAAGCGACAAAGTTGTTGAATGGTTGCGGACTGGGCGGTGGCCGGCGGCGCGGTCCGTGTCGGTCCGTCTGCGCCCGGTCGCCTGGCTGGGGCAAGGTCCGGCACACGGTTCCGGATACCCGGGAGATGGCTGTCGGAAAGGTGAGGCGGCAACAATGGGCGAGCTCGGTGACGCACAGCTGGATGCGCTGATGGAAGAAACCACTGAGGCCGTTGGAGGAGGTACGCCCGAAGGGCGCCCACACCCTGCGGGGTGTGGGCGCCCTTCGGGCGTACCTCCTCCAACGGCCCTATGGGCTCCCAAACGACAACTGACGCCCATGCCCTGCGCGTTGATGCTCGAAGGCCTGACTGTCAGAGATCGCCGGCTCCGCAGGCCGCTCGTCGCCGCAGCGGGTCGTCGGCACATGCTCTTGGGATCAGTATCCCCTTCTGCACCGGCCCAAGTGGCGCTCTGCCCCTCGGGCGCGAACGGCCAGGCCGCCGACTGCTGCGGCCCCGCTTCCACAAGTATGCCGTCCCGGTCGCGAGAAGCCCCAGAGCATCATTGCCCCGCTGGCCGGATAACCCAGGACATCACCACTGGAACGTGGCGCGCGTCACGCTGAATCTGGCGGTAGTCGGCCAGGTGCCGCCAAGACCGGGCAGTTCGACCGGGCCCGGACCTCTGCCGGCTCTTGTCCGCATCGCGCTGCGGCGCCCGACGGGGATGGCAGACGGCATCTCGAGCCCTACCACCAGGCTGCCGGCGTGCGATGGTGTCTTCGTGGGGTGGTGGATCAGCTGGCGGTTTGGGCGTGAGCCGCGTGCCAGGCGTCCCGGATGTCACTGCGGAGCCGGCCTCGGTCAGGCACGTCCGTGCCTTGCTCCTTAGCCCACTGCCGCATCTCGGCCACGGGCGGATTCGCTGCCGATGACGAGGGATCCGGTCGAGGGCGGGCGGGGATGGCAGGGCAGGAAGGCGGCTGAAGCAGCTGGCCGGGAGCAGCGGTTTGATGCCGTGTGCGGCGAGGGTGGTGGAGAGTTGGTGGAGGTGTTCGACGCGGTTGGTGAGGGCCAGGCTGTGCCGTCCGCGCCGGGCGGCGTCGGCGATGTCGGCGGCGATCTGGGTGTTGCGGTCGGGGTTCGTGGCGAGTTCGGTGTAGATGGCCTGGTAGGAGGCGCCGTCTTTGCCTGGTTCGTCGGTGGTGAACGAGGTCGGGTGGACGACGAGGTACTTGGTGAAGGCGCTGGTGTCGGCGATCTCGTGCCGGATGGTGCCGCACTGCATCGTGATCAGCGGGTCCATCTGGTCGGCCCGGTACGGCGTGGCCGACAGGCCGATCCACCGCTCGGCGCGGGCTTTGCGGATTGCGGCTTCCGCGCCCTGGGCGCCCACGGCGTGGCACTCGTCGACCACGATGAGTCCGTAGCCGTCCAGCAGGCCGTCGGGGGCGTCGCGGTGGCTGAGTGTCTGCAGCATGATCAGGTCGACCACGTGGCCGCGGCGGTCCTTGCCCGCGCCCAGGGAGCCGACCTGGCCTGCTCCGAGCTGGAGGAACGTGGCCAGGCGGTCCTGCCACTGGGACAGCAGCTCCGAGCGGTTGACGATGATCGCTGTCGGTTTGTGGTGGTGGGCGATCAGTGCGCAGGCCATGACCGTCTTACCCGATCCCGGGGGCGCCACGAGCACGCCGCTGAGGTGCTTCTTGACCGCGTCGACCGCGTGGCGCTGCACATCGGTCAGCTCACCGGTGAAGCGGGCGCTGATCGGTGCGATGTCCGGGAGCTCGCTGGTGACCGAGAGCGTGCTGCCGGCTGCGGCGACGAGTTGGGCCGCCTCGTCCGCCAGGCCGCGCGGCAGCTTCAGCCAGTCGGGGTCGGTGGCGTCGAAGGAGCAGACCATGCGCGGGGTGTCCCAGGTGGAGTACCGCTGGCTCTGGCGGCGGTAGAACTCCAGGTTGTGGAACGACGCCGTGTGCTTGAGCGCGGCGAGCAAGGCGGTCGGCAGGCCCTTGGTGGAGAGGGCGAGCATCGCCGACAGGCGTGCCACGACGAGGCCGGGAGCCCTGCCCAGGGAACGCCGTCGGGGCTTGGGCGGCAGGACCGGAGCGGTCGCCGACGGACCCGCCCTGTCCTCGCCCAGATTGCCGACGAGCGCCTCGAGCTCGGCCGGGGACAGCCGCTCGGCCTGGGCCGGGTATGCGAACTGGTCCGGGTAGGGCTCCCAGGACTGCGGGTCGACGAAGACCGTGGTGCCCTTCAGCCGGGAGACGCCTTGTAGCGGGAGCGCGATCAGGTTGCCGAACCGGGCGTTGCCCCTGGCGTTCGTCGGGAGGAGGGGCGGGAAAGAGCCGGTCGTAGCTGGACAGCGTCATCTGCCCGCGAGCGTCGATCGCCCGGCGCAGCAGCGCCATGCCCAGCGCGCGGGCGGTGGCCGCGGTGACGGGGGCGGTGAAGAAGGTCCACACGTGTGCACCGGCCCCGGAGCGGGAGACCTCCACCAGCGCGGGGACACCGGCGGCGTGGCAGGCAGAGGTGTAGGCGGCGGCATCACGACGCCAGTCGCTGGCGTCCTTGCCATCGAAGTCGGCTGCCAGGAGTCGGCAGGTGTCATCGGCCAGTAGCGGGTAGAGACCGAGGTGGACCTCCCGCGTGCCGGGTTCGGGCCGCGAGAGGTGGTTGTAGATGGCTCTGTCAGTCAAGGGTCAGAACACCCGTTCGGTGTCGTTCTTGTTCTTGGCGAAGGGGTTGTCCTCGGCAGGACTCCAGCCCGTCCGGCCCGTTCTCGCGCTCACCCAGCGGGTGGCGTACACGTCCTCACGGCCGGCGAATAGGGCTCGGAACAGAGCGATCTTCGTCTCCGCAGCGGAGGCTGCGTCCGCGTACGGCAGGCTATGCCCATCCTGCGAAGTGACCGTTGGTGCCGGAGGCTCGGGGACCGGGGGCAGCGCCCGCGAGGTGTCGTCGGCGGGCATGCCCAGCCGGGTGCGCAAGCGCAGGTTCTCGATGCGCACCTCGGCGAGCCCCGCGCGGAGTTCGGCGTTCTCCTCGAGCGCCACTTCGAGCCGGATGCGCAGTTCGGCCGGGTCGTTGCAGTCGTGCCAGTCCTCCACGCTTCCATCATCCGGATTCATCTCCGTGGTGGGGCCGTTTTCTCCGGGATCCCACATGACTTCGTCAGTGGCCTTCCGCCTGTCGGGGATGGCGCAGAGAGGGAGACGGGCAGGCTCCAGCTCCGCAGTCGTCACGCCCAGACCAACGACCGGCAGGAGTCCAGAGTTCGGGCCGGGGGCCGTCGGGCTCCTTCGCGCAAGGACGTTGTCCTGGCCAGCGTCCATCCTACGCGGGGCCCCGCTCTTCTCCATCAACTTCCCCGAACCGCTTGGCAGCGGCCTCGATCCCTTGCCACGTGTGGCTCGCCGACCTCGGACCCGGGCGGGCCACCGCCGAACTACAAGATCGCCGTGCGAGCAGTGATGCAGTCCAGCCGCCCGCGCCGTGAGTGCTGGAGGCCCCCGCGCAGCACCTCTTGGCCGCCACGGGTGCGGCCGGTGTTCTGGAGGGCGGTTTGGGTGTGTGCGGTCAGGCGGGCCCAGTTGCGGAAGTTGCCGCGAGTGGTGTGCTGGTCCCGGACAGAGTCGCTCAGTGGTGTTCGGTGTCGAGGATGTGAGGCAGGCCGTGCTGCCAC
This sequence comes from Streptomyces sp. NPDC002537, assembly GCF_053594975.1. Classification (NCBI taxonomy): domain Bacteria; kingdom Bacillati; phylum Actinomycetota; class Actinomycetes; order Kitasatosporales; family Streptomycetaceae; genus Streptomyces; species Streptomyces sp. NPDC002537. The sequence goes on along the minus strand of NZ_JBSFWT010000063.1, from coordinate 30,676 downwards.
CGGTTGCGGTCCACGGCTTTGGCCGCCGTGAATTCCGGGGCTTCGTAGCCCCGGAATGTTGGGACCGGGCATGCTTCTGAGGCGCCCGCTGCCGCCAGGAGGGCTGTGACGGCGTGGCGTGCTGCTTCGTTCGCGGTTTCCATGGAGGTGAAGTCGAGGTTGCTGCGGGTGCGGACGTAGTCGGCGGCGAGGAAGAGGTTGGTGATGGCGGTGGATGCCTCGGGGCGGAGGTCCCAGGAGCCGGTGCTGTTGACGAGGAAGGTGTCGTCGTTGTGCAGCCCGTTGTCTGTCTCGGTGATCGCTTCGTCCAGGTACCACGAGTGCACCATGGCCTCGTCCAGTACGTGTTTGCCGTTCTTGTTCAGGTGGGCCTGCATCTGGGCCCACACCTCGCGGGCGACTTCGGCCCGGGTGCACTTGTGCGCGGGCCTGCCGTAGAGGAGGCCGGGGGTGTCCCAGTCGGAGATCACCACGGAGAGTGATTCCTGTGCCTCGCCGTCGCCCCAGGTGCGGGAGAACGAGGCGTGCCAGAGCTTGGACTGGCTGATGGAGACCAGCTTCCAGGGAGAGTCGATGTGGGCGATGTGGCCGGGGATGACGGGAGCGGGATGACGCAGGAAGTACTGGATACCGTTGGACCAGGTCTGCTGAAGCCGGTCCATGGCGGCAAGGCTCGGGGCTGCTGCGCGCAGCGCCGCGTTCCACAACTGCGCCGCACGGTTGGACGGGATGGCCGCTACGAACCAGTCGGCGTCGATGCGGGCTGGGATGCCGTCGGAGGTGCGGGCTCGGGCCGCGGTGATCCGGCCGTTGCGCAGTTCGAGTTCTTCGATCGACCAGCCGAAGGCGAAGCGGACGCCCAGGGAGCGCAGATGGGTGAGCCAGGGGTCGATCCAGGCCTCGCTGGTGGGGGCGTTGAAAATACGGTCGGCGGGACCGTCACTGCCGCGTCCCAGGAGGTCGTAGAAGATTGCCTCGGCGCCCTGGCCGATGGTGCGGGCACTGGCGGCGGTGGGCTTGAAGGCTGCAAGGATCTGGGCTCCGCCGCCCCAGATCCGCTGGTAGTCGGGGGACATCTTCTCGGCCTGGATGTAGTGCCACCAGTCCACGTACTCCCATTGCCCGAAGCGGCGCTCGGTGCAGCTGGTGAACATCATCACGAGTTGTTTGGCGAGGAAGAGGGTTTCGGTGAGTGGGAGATGGAGGCTTTCGTCGAGGATCCCGGCGACCGTGTTGACCAGCAAAGCAGCGTCGGTGAGGTTCACTCCCCGGGAGGCGAAGGGCTCAGCTCTGACAGGAAGCGGGGTGTTGGCGCGGCTGCCGGAGCGGGCGAGCTCGATCCAGGTCACGGGAGCGAGGTTGTCGAAGACGGTTCCGCCGCCCGGCCGCGGGATACGACGCAGAGTGTCCGGCAGATTGTGGTAAAAGCCGAACACGCCCCGGTGCCCGTGCTCACCGGGCAGGTCACGGCGGCCGCCGGTGCCACTGTGCGGGACGTAGAGGGTACGTGCCTTGCCTCCGGGCACGGCACGGCGCTCGTAAACGGTCACCTCGAATCCACGCTCGGCGAGTTCGTGGGCGGCGGTCAGACCGCCGACACCCGCGCCGAACACAGCGACCCGGCGCCCACGGGCCGCACCCCATGCAGGACGCACGGGGCGGGTACCCAGGCTCACGGCACCGGCGGCCATGGCCCCGTAGCGAAGTACCTTACGCCGCGGAATCCGCCTCGTCTTCGGGGTTGCGACCATGTTTCCTCCCAGCCTCCGACTTCACCTGCCGCAGGACGCTACGCAGCGACAGCCCGACGGATGGCCAGATTCTGTACCGATTCCACCGATCGAGCGGACCAGGATGCCCGGTGAGAAGGACCACGCCTGAGCTCCAAGGCAGGGTGAGTCCCGCCGTGACGGCGTCGAGGTCGCGGCGGAGGAAGCCGGCGAAGCCGCTCATGGGCTTGGGGGCGTCTTGTTCGGCCTGGCGGATCCACTCCAGCAGGAGGTGCCCGCGCCGGTGGCGGACGAGGTCGGCGAAGGTGCGGGCGAGGTCGCAGGCCCGGGTGATGTCCGGGCAGGCCAGCCGGACTTGAAGCAGCCGTTCCTCCTGGCTCTCGGTCAGGGTTTCGCGGGGCCGCATGATCCATGAGGTGATTTTGCGAGGGCTGGGGATGTCCGCCCGGATGGGTTAGGGCTTGAACGGCTCCAGGACTCCTCTCGGGCGCCGGCGGCTGCGGAGGCGAGGAACTCGTCGAGGTCGGTGTCGCGGAAGCGCCGGACCGTCTTGCGGTCCAGATTGAGGCGGCGGGCGATGGCGCTGACGGACCAGCCGACGTCCACGAGCCGGTGGATGTCCGCGTATCGGTGGCGGGTCCGCTCGATCATCTGGGTGCTGGGCAGCCCGTGCGGCGGCAGCTCGACGGGCTTCGGCTCCGGAGGCTTCTTCCCGGGCTCTTCATCAGCGCGTTTGCGCAGGCAGGGACGGTGCTGATGGCAGGTCTTCTCCACCGCGGCGGACAAGTTCTGGAGCAAGTGCCACCTATCCGCAACCTCCAGGGTGCCGGGAGCGGCCTCCTTGACCGCGCGGGTGTAGGCGGAGGCCCGGTCCCGGCAGATGATCTCGGCCCCGGGGCGCTGCCGCAGCCAATCGGCGAACGTCTCCGAGGTGCGGTCGGGCAGCACGTCCACCACCGTTCCAGCTTCGACGTCGACCAGGATCGTGCCATAGGTGCAGCCCTTGCGGAACGCGAACTCGTCGACGCCCAGCACCCGCGGAGCCCGTTCCGGCACCGGGGGCGCCTCCAGCAGATCCAGCAGCCGGGTCCGGCCAGCAGCCAGCCGTAACCGTCGGCAGAGGCGTTCGCCGACGCGGCCGCCGAGTTCGGCCGCGATGGACCGCAGCCATGTCTTCAGCCCGACGCTGGAGCGGCGGTACCGCTCGGTCAGACCGTCGATCTGCTCGGCGAACGTCTTCCGCGAACAGTTCCTCCGGTCGCAGAAGTACCTCCGGACCCGGAGCCGAACCACGACGCGCTGGGAGCCCACCGGGCGTTCGGCAAGACGGCGTTGGTACGAACTGTGCACCCGTCCTGCACGGCGTCGGCAGTCCGGGCACCGGCTCGGCCGGCTCGTGGACGCTGCCTCCACCACGAGCCCGTCCAGAGCCTGGCTGACACGCTCCACTCGCACACCCAGCCCGGCGAACAGCACATCCTCGACCACGTTGACTGTCACGGAGGACAACACCACGAAGAAACGATCTTGCGTTCCCGCCGCTGACCTGGGGATTCACGCAATCGCGTCAGAGCCAATTTTTCGGAGATCCCATCAGCACCCAACCGAGTCTTCTGTGCCAGGGCAGATGACGGTTGCCGATCGACCGGGCGGGGCAGAGTTGATTCCTGGTGACCGATCCGAGCGACTGTGTCTCGTTCGGACCGGTTCGCTCTCACTGCCGTCGGCAGACTGTGCCGGTCAGATGTGGGGGACGTCTTCCTCGGCTGCATCGCCGAGGAAGGAAGCCCACTCATCGGGGCGGAACCGCAGGACAGGACCGCTGCGGTCCTTGGAGTCGCGGACGGCGACGACGCCGTCGACTGCAGCGACTTCGACGCACGCTCCGTTGCCGGAGCTGTGACTGCTCTTGCGCCAGCAGGCGCCGCTCAGGTCAACTGCGCCAGTCGGCTGCCTGTCGTTCGTGCTCATGTCTTCTGCATCTCCCTTGCGATGTTTTCCAGGATGGCGGAGGTCTCCTGCGGATCAGGCCCCGCGGCTCGTACGAGGTCGAAGGTCTGGATGAACTTACGGACATCGCGTTCCTTCTCCAGGTACACGTTTCCGGCGATCGAATCGACGTAGACCACGGTCGGTGCCTTCGTGCCGAACTCCAGCAGTGCGAACGTCCCGGCCATGGCCGCGTGGGCGCCCTTGGCGGTCGGCATGACCTGGATCGTCACGTTCGGCAGGGCGGCGGCATGGATGAGGTGCTTAATCTGGGCCGCCATCACCTCCTTCCCGCCAACCGGCCGCCGCAAGACGGCCTCCTCGACAACCACCCACAGTTCCAGCGGATCAGGACAGCGCGAGAGCAGGTCCTGGCGCTGCATGCGGAAGCGGACCAGCCGCTCAACCTCCCCGGGTTCGCCCGGCCGCACCGCCGCGATCACGGCTCTCGCGTAGTCCTCGGTCTGCAGCAGGCCGTGGACGAATATCGGCTCGTAAGCGCGAAGGGCGACCGCGTCGGACTCCAGTCCGGCGTAGGTGGCCATACCAGACGGCAGGACTTCCTCATAGTGGGCCCACCAGCCCTGCTGCTGGGCGTCCTTGTGGATCTGCATCACGGCCTCCACCTGAACGGGGTCCTCGACGCCGAACCAGGCGAGGAGGTCGCGCACGTCCCGGGCCTTGATCGGGGCCTGGCCGGTCTCCACCCTGCTGATCTTCGACATCGAGCACTCCAGGTGCTCGGCGACGTCCTCGATCCTCTTGCCCGCGCTCTCGCGCAGCCTCCGCAGCTCGGCTCCGAGCTGGCGCTTGCGTACGGTCGGTCCGCTGGCCGTGGCCATCACCCCTCCTTGACGCTCCCCCGCGTACGGCAGGTTGCTGTACGCAAGTGTGCCCTAACAGTGCCAACTCTTACCGCCGTACAGGCATTTGACGCCATACAGCAGCTTTGCCCGACGGGCATATGCCCACTTGTTCCACGCACTTGCGTGAGAGAAGTGCACAGGGCCATTCTGAGGGCGCTTCACAATCCGTAGCCCGGCTGTCGCTGATCGTCGGCGGCTGGCGTGCGCGCGGATACCGCCTCGGACGGAAGGAGCCCCGGCTATGCATGTGGTGCCAGGCCAACGGCGCGAACGACCGAAGGACGAATCCGACGGCGATCCGGTGACGGCGGTGACCGACCGCTCGCTGCGCTTCTCCGTCCCGACCACCCCGGGCGCCGTGCCAGCAGCTCGCCGCGAAGTCGCCGCCCAGCTCTGCCTGTGGGGCCTGCGGCCCGGGGCCGCGGTGGTGGGGACCGCCGTGCTCGCCGTCAGCGAGCTAGTCACCAACACCGTCCGCCATGCCGCCGAAGTCTCTGCCCGGGCGGATGTCCATCTCGGCATGGACTGCCGGCACCTGATGGTCGCAGTCCACGACCGCGACCCGCGGATGCCCCGCCGAGTCGAAGCCCCGCAGCTTGACGGTAGCGGAGGCCGGGGCCTGCACCTGGTGGAGGTGCTAGCCGCCGAGGCGGGCGGCCGAACCAGCATCCCTCGCGATGAGGACGGGGGCGGCAAGACCGTGACGGTGCTGCTGCCGCTGTAGAGCACGTCGACGGGCGGCGGCATGTTCCCGCAGAGGCATCGCCGCCCGCCGAGCCGCACCCTGCCCTGACAAGGAGTGCGGCGGGCGCAGGATTTCCTCCCCTCACGGCGCCATCGGCGGGCCCGGTCCTCCCGGGCCGGGCCCGCCTCAGGACATTCCCAGGGATCCCCTGACCAAGGAGGCTCAGTGACCACACTGCCCGCAACCTCCCCTGCCACATTTGTTCCCCACGCACTCACCGTCCGCCCCGGCCACCCGCTGACCGGCGCCGTGACGGTGGACGGCTCGAAGAACGCCTGTCTGCCCCTGCTGGCCGCCGCCGCAGCCACCGGACTGCATGTGAAGCTCAGCAACGTGCCTACCAGCGCGGACGTGCAGACCCTGCTGGGCCTGCTTGAGCAGACCGGCTTCCGCCTCTCGAATCCCGTGGGTGAGCCCGGCAGCCTGATCCTGTGGCCCGGTGCCTTCGGCCCGTCCACCCCGGACCTGGCCGACGCCGCCCGCATCCGGGCCTCCTACTACCTGGTGCCCGCCCTGTTAGCCACGCACGGCTCCGCGCGGGTGCCGTGGCCCGGAGGCTGCCAGATCGGCGATCGGGGCATGGACGAGCACTTCCGGGTGTACGAGACCTTCGGCGACACCGTGCAGGCCGACGACCACCACTACGTCGTCACGGCGTCCGGCCGCAGGCTCGGCACGGTCATGCTCACCCTGCCGTTCCGCTCGCGCGGGGTGACCGTCGCCGCCGCGCTCCGGGCCGTCGTCGCCAACTGCCGCCTCATACTAGGCAATCCGAACCTCTCGCCCGAGACAAGCACCCTCCTGGCCGCCTTGCAGGAATCAGGCTGGGACGTCCATGCCAGCGAGGAGAAGATCACCCTCGGCCCGCCGACGGACAGCACACGCGGCAACCTGGACTGGTGGGTGCCCGGCGACAAGATCGAGGCGGGCACCCTGGCCTGTGCCCTCGCGGCCACCGGCGGCTCCGGGCGGATCGAGGGCCTGCGCGGGCCGGACGTTCGGCTCCTGGCCGACTTACTGGCCCAGGCCGGCATCCCGGTCACCGTCGCGCCCGAGGCGATCACCGTGCACCCCACCGCCCAACTGACTGGTCGCCCGGTGCGAGCCATTGCCTCCCTCGCCCCCAGCGGCCTGGACGCCGACTTCGAACCCGCACTGATGGCCCTGGCCCTCGGCCTGCCCGGCACCCACCTGTTCGGCGACTCTATTAACCCTGGCCGCCACGGCAACCTCCTGCCGCAACTCGCCCGGCTCGGTGCCCGGATCGACGAGCTGTCGCCGACCCGGTGCCGCCTGACCGGCCCTCAGCGACTGACCGGCGCCACAGTGGAGGCCACCGACATCCGCACCGGCTCCGCGTTGCTGATCGCCGCCCTCACGGCCCGGGGCGTTACCACGCTGGCCGGGCTCGACCAGCTCCGGCGAGGTCACGCGGACCTGCCCGGAAAGCTCCGCGCCCTCGGCGCCGACCTCGCCGAGGTCGCCCGATGACCACCGCACGTGTGCTGGAGCGGATCGTGGTGACCACCGACTTCCACTCCGCTTTCGAGACCCCCAACGGCATGCTCGCCCACCTCCACCTAGCCCGGCCCACGTCACTGATCGCGGACTGCGGCGACTTCTTCGAAGGCAGCGGCTACTACCGGCTCGCGGGCGGCGCCATCGAACGCGGCGTGCTTGCCAGGCTCTACGACGTACTCGCTCCGGGCAACCATGGCTGGCTCCACCACTTCGAGCCCGAGCTCCACCCGCTGACGGTCTGCGCGAACGCCGTCGGCGCAGGCAGCGGACAGCCGCTCTTCCGCCGCCTGCGGACCTTCCATGTCGGTGGCCGACGCGTGGCCGTCACCGCCGTCATCGGCCCGGACGCCTTCATGGACATCCCCGCCCACCAGCGCCAGGGGCAGCGGGTCACCGACCCTGTGCGGGCCCTGCGGGAGCTGATGCTGGCTCACCACCACCAGGCAGACGCGTGGATGCTGCTGTCACACTCCGGCTTCAAGCAGGACCTGGGCCTGGCGGCCGAGTGCCCGTTCCTGGACGTCATCTTCGCCGGGCACTGCCACAGCAACCACTACGCGCCCGAGCCGGTCGGCGACACCCTCGTGGTCAAGGGCGGCGAGCTCGGCGCCGGATACGCGCTGACCGAACCGGTCGGCACCGGCTGGGCCGCCCACACCTACACCTTTCCCACGAGTCCAGCCGTCGTGCCGAGGGAACTGGCCCCCGTCGTCCAGCAGATCAGCGCCGTGCGCGAGAAACTAACCGCCCCGCTGGGGCTCACCTCCGAGTCCTACCGCGGTACCGTGCTCGACCGGCACCAGGTCCTGACCGAGGTCACTCGCCGACTCCGGAGCGGGTTGGAAGCCGACGCCGTGGTCCTCAACGACACCGTGTTGCGGCCCCAACAGCTGGGCATAGTTTTGACCTTTGGTGACCTGCTGGCCGTCGAGCCGTTCGCCAACCAGCTTGCGTACGCGCGCGTCCCCGGCGCCTACCTCCACGACCCCGGCGGCCTGACCGCCTACCTGACCAAGCGGGTCGGCCCGCTCGCCATCGCACCGGACCCGCTGCCGCTCGGGCTTCGCACCGTGCTGACCACGGACTTCCTGGCAAGCAACTTCCTCGGCGGCCGAACCCACCGGGCCGGGATGTCCCTGGGCCAGGCTGTCCGCCACGTCCTGACGGGCTCCCCTTCCACCGCCGCGAACGAGAGGCCCCTGCCGTGATCCTGACCGGACCCGAGATCACCGCTGCCGCCTTCGACGGGCGGCTACGGATCGAACCCTTCGACGCGGACCAGGTCAACCCCAACAGCTACAACGTCCGCCTCGGTGCCACCCTGGTCACCTACACCACGGCCGTCATCGACGCCCACTGCCCCAACCCCACCACGACGATCACCATCGGCGACAACGGCTACGTCCTTGAGCCCGGCGAGCTGTACCTCGGCCACACCTTCGAACAGATTGGCTCCGATCGCTTCGTACCGCTGCTGTTCGGCCGCTCCAGCGTCGGCCGACTCGGGCTGTTCGTCGAGATCACTGCCCCGATCGGTGACATCGGCTTCCACGGCCAGTGGACCCTGATGCTCACTCCCGTCCGCCCACTGCGGGTGTACACAGGCATGGAGATCGGACAGGTCATGTTCTTCGTGGCCGCCGGACCCGTGGACCTCTACACGGGCAAGTACCAGGGCTCCCTCGGCCCCCAACCCTCCCGGGCCTGGCAGGACCCGGTGCCGACCCAGGCGGCGGCCTCATGATCCTCACCGGCCCCGCCATCGCCACCGCCGTCGCCACGGGCGAGATCAGCATCGACCCCTTCGAGGCGGACCGGCTCTCCCCCAACGCCTACGACTGGCGCCTGGGCGAGACCTTACGGATCTGCGACGGCCACCTCGACGCCGCCCGCCCCACCGCCTTCGCCGAAACCGTGATCCCGGCCGCCGGGACCGTGCTCGAGCCCGGGGTGCTCTACCTCGGGATGACGTACGAGCGGACCGGGTCGGAGACATACGCGCAGATGCTCAACGGCGACCGTACCACTGGCTCCCTAGGGATCTGGGTGCACGTCTCCGCACCGCTCGGCCACGTGGGACACGCCATCCGCTGGACCCTGGAGATCCGCGTCACGAAGCCGGTGCGGGTCTACCCGCGGATGTCCTTCGGCAAGCTCATCTTCCTCGCCACCTCAGGCGACCGCGCCAGCTACCAAAGGCCCGGGGCGAAATACGCGGCCACAGAGGGCATCGACATCTCCCGCCTCTACACCGAGATCACCGGAGGCCCCCGATGACGACCACGACCGGCCCGCTGGTGGCTACCGCCCTCGACCTGCCCGCAGGCAGCCCCGGCGGCAGCGTCGAACTCTTCCTCGACCTCTACACCGGCCCCAGCCCGCTAATACCAGCCCGGCCCTTCATGCTGGCCCCCATCGGCCACCGCCCCCGCCGACCCGCCGGCCTCGGTCTGCTGCCGGTCGTCGGCAAGTGTCTGGAAGGCCCCGCCTTCCACCGCTACGTCGCCGCCCTCCAGCGGGCCCTGACCGAAGCCCTCGCCCCGGACCAGATCGGCGTCCTACACCTCCAGCACCTCGCCTTCGGCGCCACCCCCGCGCTGATCCGAGCCTTGCCCAAGCACCCGCGGATCGCCCTCGTGCACGGCACTGACCTGCTCTTCGCCGAAGCCCACCGCGACCAGCACCAGGTCCTCACCCACACGATTCGGCTCGCCGACGCCATCGTCGTGCCGACGGCGGCCATGGCCGACCGGCTCCTGCGAACCGCTCCCACCACCGACCGCATGAAGATCACCCATATCCCCTGGGGCGTCCCCGACCGGCTTCTGACCCGCCCACCGCGCAGGCCGCCCCAGGCGTCCGGCGGCCCGTTCCGGCTGCTGTACGCGGGGCGGCTCACGCAGGAGAAGGGCGCCGGGAACCTGCTGCGGGCCCTGGCGGCCGTCACCGGCGTCGAGCTGAGCATCGCCGCCCCGCACGACCAGTTCCACAATCTCACCCACGCGGTGCGGCAGTCCGGGGTCAAGGTCCGTTACCTCGGCTGGCTTCCCCGGCCGCAGCTGTGGCGAACCTTCGCCGACCACGACCTGCTCGTCATGCCTTCCACCACCCTCGAGGCCATGGGCCTAGTCACCCTCGAAGCCCAAGCCTGCGGCCTCCCCGTGCTCTACCAGCCCGTCCCCGGCCTCATGGAGACCCTCGCCGCCTCCGGAACCAGCACCGACTTCACCCGCCCCGCCGCCCTTGCCCGCGACATCGACCGGCTCCGCACCACCCCAAGGCTGCTGGCCGCCCTACAGCAAGCAGGGCGGAACAATGCCGCCCGTTACCCGCTCAGTGCCACCGCCAAGGCCCTGGCCGAACTCGGCCACCGAATCAGCTGACCGCATCGCTGTGTTCCCCGCCCGGGCCCGGCACAGTCACTACGCTGACGAACCGGGCCCGCACCGCGACATCGGAGACGCTCCATGGCAGACAGCACCGACCGGATCAAGCAGCTCGTAGCGGACGGTGTCCGCGACCAGGTCTATCCCGGCGCGGTGTGGGCCATTGGCGACGCCTCCGGGACCAAGACCGGAGGGACTACCGGCACCCTCGACCCCACCGAGCCGGGCACCCCGATGCGGCCGGACACGGTCTTCGACGTCGCGAGCCTCACCAAGATCCTCGCAGTCTGGTCCACCGTCGGCGCTCTCTGGGAGGACGGTGCCCTCCCGCTCGACGAGCCTCTTGAGGGCTTCTGGACCGAGGTCACCGGCCATCCGCTCGGCCATGTCACCTCTCGTCAGCTGCTGACCCACACCGCCGGTGTACCACTGCGGGCCCAGCTGAAGAACCTCTACGGAACTGACCCGGCCGCCATCCGGACCGGGGTCCTCCACGAGGCCCTGCACCGGCCGCCGGGCGCAGCCGTCGAGTACACCGACCGGGCCGCACTCATTCTCGGCTACCTCGCCGAACACCTCTCCGGCCAGCGCCTCGACCAGCTCGCCCAGAGCCGCATCTGGCAGCCCCTGAGCATGACCCACACCCGCTTCGGAGTGCTGCCGCCCGGCCTGGCAGCCCGCTGTGCGCCCACCGAGCTCGACGAGGACACCGGTCGCCACCTCAAGGGCACCGCCCACGACTTCTCCGCCCGCCTCCTCGGCGGCATCTGCGGCATCGCCGGCGCCTTCTCCATCCTCGACGACCTCGCCCGCTTCCTGCAGTACATGCTCGACCCCGCCTCCGCGCCGTCAGCCCCCGGATTCGGGCCCAACTGGGTCGAGGAGTCCCTGACCGTCCAGACCGGCACCCTGGAGCCCGCGCGCGGTCTCTTCTGGCACCCCGCACCCGGCACCGACCCCGCCGATCGCACCTACGTGCACTACGGCTTCACCGGGACCGGCATGTGGATCTCACCCAAAAAGGGCACTTGGGCAGTCCTGCTGACGAACAAGCTCTACTACACGCGCGACCGGCAGCACCTTGCCAAGACCCGCAACCGGTTCCGCGAACTTGCCTTCAACTGACACTGCAACCATGCCCCGGCCAGCCAAGATCCCAAGCCACCGGGCTCACTCTTCTTGGTCGATGGCGATGGCACCGCCATCGAAATCGTAAACAACCACCTGCCACTCCAGAACCGGACAACTGGCGGCCAGCAGCGTGTCCATACCCACCGCCCCATGGAAAGTGCCCCGGCCCAAGTCCTCCGCGTGGACCAGGAAATTACACCTGGAGCGCGTCACAGTGCCGACACCCATGGGCCAGCTGCCCCGAGTCATCCCATTCAGCAGCGAGGAATTCATCGAGGTAACAAAAACTGGCGCTCTATGCCGGTGCGCCAGCCCCTCAGCTCGACACCGTGCACATCGATACGCCTTTCGGCGGCCGCTCCTTGAGCTCCGGGGCGGAGCTTCAGAGATATCGAGAGCTAATCAACATTACCGAACGGGCCGCACTTGGCACTGAAGAATCAAGGCAGTTCATCCACCGCATAGCCCGAGACCTGCGAAAGACCGCAGAAATAGCACAAAGATCCATTGACAGAAATCCTCCCCCTCCGGGGCCGACAGAGAGGACTGCGTAGAGATCGCCCAATCAGGCAATCAGATCCTCATACGCGAGAGCGATAATCCGAATATGGCTGCTACCGTACAGCGAGGCATCCTTGCTGCACTCCTAGATCGCGTGAAGGCCGGAAGGTTCGACCGTTTCACGGAATGACCCCACCAACCTGCAGGCCCGTCCCCCTTCCCTATCGTTGGAGGTGGTTTCACATATCAATCAGCATAGGTTCCCCGCAATGCCTCGTCGCTGGCCATGCATAGGACTGCTTTCTCCCCCCTGCATCACCGCTCCGGGCGGACCGTCAGGAACGAACACGATCTGAGCCATGGGGCGGATTCCGCTGCCGTGAGGAGGAGCGGAACGAGGAACAGGTGGAATTGCTCGAGAAATAGCTGCTGAACGCGAGGGCCTCGTGCGCGGGCCTGACCGGCTTATACCCCGCCAGGAGCTCGAAGAACACGACGAATACGGCGCTGTCCCGGTCGATGCGCCGGACGCTCATCGTCGAGAGCACCGTCATCACACCCGCAACCAGCAGTGCTGCCCGGCGTGGTCCCGCCCGGAACACCACCAAAGGGGTTGGCCATACCGTGGCCAGAGTGCCATCCGTCGCGAGGCTACTCACAGCTCACAGCCTCACAAGTCACCACACCCACCAGGGGAAACAGGCTGTGAGCCTCACAACTCAAAGCCTTCCAACCGCCTCTCCCAACCAGAAGCTCCGCCCAGGCTGAAGGGAGCAACAGGGCCGCCGCGAGCCCTCTCTCAGTGGCAATAGTCAGTCTCCGGGGACAGGACCTCTGGTCAACTGCCCACTCCCCCAATACCGATGACAGCGCCGTCGAAGGGCCGAGCACTCGAATGCCAGGTTTCCTCCTCTCATGCCGACGGAGGCTACGGCGCCCTGAACGGTCTGCGCTTCGTCCGGGCCACGGGCACTTGAGAAATACGGGGGCGCCCTCGATCGCGAACTCAGAGATTCCCTTAGCCACTGCATCCCCTCATCTGATGGGGGTATCGCTCTGGACTACGGTCCCGCAACTCGCTGACGGATGGAAGCCGCCCAGTCTTAGCGCCGGTCTGCTTCCGAATCAGAAAACCGCAGCACTATCTGCCGCTTCTTCCTCATGAGGAAGTCTCGGTCGGGTCTGAGCCGACACGGGGACGATTGCGAGCCCACCGGCACAGTTCCGATGCCTGGTAGAGGAATTCTGCGCCCCGTTTGCCGGACGCGGCTGGAAAGTCAGGGTCGTTGGCCCGTGCCCATCGCAGCGTGGTGATGGTGATGTCGGGCAGGAACTGTTGCTGGGCTTGGCGCAACCCGACCAACTCGTCAGCCTTTTCCTCTACGGGGGTTGGGTCCCCCGCGCCTGGGGATTCTGCTGCATTCGCAGGTACAGTCGCGTGTTTTTCGCTGGCAGGCAGCGCCGATGCGGCTAGGGCTGCGGGCGTTTCGGCCGGGACAGCCGTGACGAATCGGTCCGCGCATCTCGGCAGTTCAGCTGGCGGTGAGGACTGCTGCTCAGCAGGTGCGCCGGCGCTCGCCAGTATCGTCGTGGGAGCGGCTCCACCGGGCAGTGCGGCAGGGATGCCGGCGGGTACGGGCTCGGTTTTCTTCAGGGTCACGACTGGGGCCTGGACGTTGGTATCACCCATTGCCCAGGCGTGGGCTTCGGCGTGGGTCATGAAGAGGATTTGGGTCTCATGGGCGATGCCGCCGAGGACGACTTGGGCGCGGCCGGTGTGGCGGGTGCTTTTCGGGGCGGGATGGACTTCGGGGGCGAGCATGCGCCAGGCGTTCTGGGTGTAGCGGGCCAGGATGCGGGTGGCGAAGTTCTCGCGCATTTCGGGGCCGCCGAGGGCGCGGGCGGTGGCGGACTGAGCGACGAGCAGGACGTGCAGGCGTACTTGGCGGCCCATGAACAGGATTTCGGCGAGGGAGTCGATGGCCGGGGAGGTTTTGGGGTCGTTCCTTCCCCGGATCTTCTCCCAGTAGCGGGCGAGCTGTTTCATGGTGGCGTTGACCTCTTCGAGGAGGATGGCCATCCTTGGGCCGACCTGGGTGAGGTCGGCTTCATCGCCCAGCTGGTCGGCCAGGTGGATGCGGTGGCGGCCCTCCGCTCCGAGGTGGATCAGGGCGTCGTGGATCTCGGCGATGTCCCGGCAGTACGTCACGCCGGGCACCCCGCGGGCCCAGGGGTGCGATATCCGTTTGAAGTCCAGGATGTAGGTGAGCGCGCCGTTGCGGATCAGCTGGGATGCGATGGTGCGCAGGATGACGGATTTGCCGCCGCCGGTGCCCGCGGCAACCAGGACGTGCGGGGAGTCGTCGTCGAGGTTGACCGCCACGGTCCTGTCGCCGCTGCCCAGGCCGATCAGCGGTGCCGGCTCAGGGGCGCGGCGCACGAGTTCGCGTACGTCCGGGTCCTTGAAGAGGAGCTTGTCCGGCGGTCGCAGGGCCTTCTTGACGAGGACGTACGGTGCTTTGCCCGCATATCTCCAGGAGAAGGAGACGCCTTCCAGGGCGAGTTTCTTGACGATCAGCTCGGCCACGGCTGTCTCGTTGAATTTGAGGTTCACGGGGAGGTCGATGCGGATCCTGGCGTCGTCATCGGAGAAGTTCAGTGGGATGCGCAGGTACCGGCGGGGGTCGCTTTGCTCGGGTATGCCCAGCGGGCCCGCGAGGGCCAAGTGCAGGGGCCTGACCCATTCGCGCATGAGCTCGCGTCGTTCTTTGCTCCACAGGGCGTACGCGATACCGGCGGCTGCGGCCACGCCGGCCGCGCCCGTGCCGCCGTATTCCAGGGCCTGGAGGGTTTGTTGCGGGTCCTGCCAGTAGCTGTAGCTGCCGCCACCGATCAGGCCGAGGGTGGTCAGCCGGGCGCCGAGGCGCTGCCAGCCCGGCCGGTAGGCCGCCCTGGAGACGGCGCCCTCCGTCTCGGGCAGGACGTGGCTGCCGGGCTTGAGGAACGTGGCGTCGGTGCGGCGGATCCCGTCCATGTCGCGTCCGGACAGGAACCGGCCCAGCCCCATGCCCAGTCCTTCGGCCAGCTCCTCGATCTGCTTGTCGATGTGGCTTCTTGTCATCGGACGTCTTTCTTCCGCTTTGTGCGTCGGTCACCGGGGGTCCTTCGCCCGGCGACGGCGGTGTCGGTCCAGGCTCTTATGTCGCGGGCCCTGCTCGTCTCCCCCACGAGGTCCAGCACACGCAGGACGTCTGCGGACAGCTCTCGGGCTGCGGACGGGTCGGTACCGGTCAGGCGACCCCATACCGCGTGGGCGTTGCGAGCGCAGCGCGCGGTGTCTTCTGGCGGGAGGGCATGGGCTTCGTGGCGTCGTCCGGTGGTGTGGAGCAGGAGGTCGAGGGTGTCGCGCGTGGTGGGCTGCCGGCGCAGGGTCAGCCAGGTGCGCAGCGTGAGGATGTTGAGGGTGTGCGGGTGGCGGGGGCCGTATTCCTGTGTCAGCGCGGTTTCGAGGTTGGTTGCGGTGATGACGGCGGTGTCGAGGTCGTCCGCCCTTATGGCGGTGAGCAGGTGTCTGTAGAGCGGCTGGTGGCGCACGGGTAGTGGCGCCTGCCAGTTGGGGGTGGTGGCTGTGCGGGGCGGGGTGGGGTGAGGGGTGTCGAGGACAGTGACGGTGCCGTCGGTGTCGACGAGAAGGGGCCAGACGGTGCCGTCGGGTTCTTTGGCGTTGACGCGGACGGCTCGGTCGCAGAGGGCTGCTTTGATGCGGATTTCCGCAAGGGCGGCGACGCGCGGCTCCTGGCCGGGTTCTGCGTGGACCGGCTCCCCGTCGAGGGTGGTGGCGCCGGATGCCGCGACGGTGATGATGTAGAGGGGGATGGCCGGTACCTGGTCGGGGTCGGTGGCAGGCATGGTGCTCTTCTTTCTTCGTCATCCGGCGTGCGGGAAGTACGGAGGGCTCCAGCCCAGGTATGTAGCGCCCCACTTCGTTTCGATGTCCGTCGCGGGGACGATGCTGATGTGGCCTGGGGTTTCGATGTCGTTCGAGGCGATCTCTCCGTCGCCGACGTAGAGCGCGACGTGCCCGGCGCGACTGCCTGTGGTCCAGAACATGAGTGCTCCGACAGGCGGGTCGCGGTCGCTGTCGTGGCGCATCTCCTTGGGCACCACGTCCAGGTAGTGGTCCTGTGCGTAGGTGGTTCCGGAGGCGTTCCAGCCGTAGGTGGTGGCGACGAAGGCCAGGCACATGCGGTACCAGCGGTCGCTGCCGCTCGCTGCTTCCTGCTGTGCCCACCGGATGGCGTCCTCCGTCGACCGGCGGTTCTTGACATCGCCGGGCCATGAGGCGCGGCCGTCGTGGAAGGCCTGGCCGGGCTCGCCAGGGCTGTTCTGCTTGCTGTCCGTGCAGTTGGCGGGGGTTGCCTCGTGAGCGCCATGCTGTCCTGGTGAGGGGGCGGATGAAGCGTCGTCGCGGGTCCGGCCGCCGTCGCCCTTGGCGGGACGGTCGAGGTTGATGCCGGCTTCCTCGGCGATGCTGCGTGCTTCGGCCTCCTGGCCCGCGTAGGCGTCGGCGAACGCGCTGCGCTGGACGGCCTGCGCCGCGTCGTTGAGCGTCTTGTTCTCCCAGCCCTTGACACTGGTGAGACCGGGCGGGTCTCCGGTATCGCCGCCGAAGAAGAACATTTTGGCGGCGTGGGCGACGTCCATGATCTGTTCTTTGGTTCCCCAGCCGGATGAGGGCCGCTGCTGGAAGACGCCCAGACTGTCTCTGTCGCCGTGGTCCAGGTTCAGCAAGGATGATTCCGCAAGCCCGGTGATGAGGCCGATGAGGGTGGCGCGCCCGGACAGGCCGCCTTCCGCCGCGACGCGGTCGATGGTTTTGGCGTTGGACAGTTGCTGGGCGTGCTCGCTACCGGTCGCTCTGCCGCCAGTGGCATCGGGCTGTCCGACCGGGCCGCATCCGGATGCGGCCCGGGCCTTCGTCCCGGAGATCCCGGCGACGAGCCCCAGCGCGATCAGTCCGAACATGCCGAGGATGGCGGCGGGGATGGCGATTTTGATCACCAGTCCGCGCCCTGCCACTCCTGCGGCCATGCCTATGGCCTGGCGTCCGTCCATGGGTTCAGACCCCCAGAACCCGGGCGACGTGCCAGGTGTTGTCGCTGCTGCGTCTCATCTCGGTCTGCAGGACGTAGCTTTGCCGGTACTGCTTGTATCCGTCGATGGCAGCCTCGACCGTCACGGTCCGCCATGCCCTGAGTGGGGTGTCGACCGGCCTGTTCTGGTCAGCCTTCTTGACGGTGACCGAGGCAATCGTGGATATGCCGCCGTTGGAGATCAGCTCGTTCCATGCCCGGTCGGGGTACATCAGCAGATTCCGGGTCAGCGCCTCGGTCATCCACGGGGACGTCCGCCGGATCACCGTCTCGTGGGTCTTGTCCGCGGGCGGGTTCATCGTGAAGTAGGCGCGGGCGAACCCTTCGGCGGCCTTCTCCGGGCTGCTGAGATCGGCGTCGCCCGACGGATCGGCCGACTGCGGCGACACTTTCGTATCCGGGGTACCGCGAGGCTCGGCCGGTCCGGATTCGGCAGGCGTACTGGCAGCTGCGGCAGACTCCGGAGCCTGCCCATCCTCGTGGAAGAACCACCGCGCAGAGGCCCATCCGATGGCCAGGATCACGACGAGTACGAGCACGGCCCCGCCCGCGGTCATCGGCTCGCGGCGGCGCTCTTCCTCCAGCACCTGCTTGAGCCCGTCCCGCTCGCGCTGCCGGTACTGCTTGCGGGCGCGGCGCCGCTCGCCGCGCCGGTCCGTCTTCATTTCCTCGGGGTAGTCGTAGCCGGTCTTGAGCAACTCCCGCCAATCGAGCGGGGACTTCGGCTCGTCTCTGTCGTCGTCCTTGCTCACCTGCGGCCACCTACCTTACGGGCTCCGGACACTGCCATGCGACGGCGACGTCGCGCGGGCTCGGGACGTGACGGGGCCGGGCTGGTGGGCCCGCCCGGACGGACCGGGCTACTGCGGATGACTTCGCTGCGGATCACGCGCGGAGCGGTGGTCCCTGTGCGCGGCAGGCGCTGGAACCCGAAGGAAGGCTGGGTTCCTGCCTCGGGCCGCAGCACTGGAGATGGCCTGCCTGTCGCGGATATCTCGGCCGGGGCGGGGTGGGACGGTGAGGGTGCGCTCGGGCCTGCGGGCAGAGCCGGGCGCGGCCGAACTGAAGCGGGTTCGATGGCCCGGCGCTGCGACGCCGGGGAGACGGGCCTGGCGCCGTCCGCAACGCTGCGGCCTCGTACGGGCGCGCTCGACGGGGGCAGTTCCGGCCTGCTCATCACCGGTCCCACTTCGCGCCTGCTGCTGCCAGGGGGCAATGGAGCGCGTGCTCCTTGCACGGAGGGTGGAGGGGGCAGGGGCCGCCGGGGCATTCCTGCTCCGGCGATCCCACGGCCACCCCCTCTCCCACCGCCGCCAGGGAATGGAACGCGAGAGCCGGGGCCGAGGTCGTCGGCAGTGGGCCACCGCATCGCCGGCCTCGGTGGGAGACGACGGCCGACGCGGCGGGCTCCGCGCCACAGCATCCCGGCGCCCTTCATCGCGCTGCGCGCCGCGAGCAAGCCGCCGATCGCGGCTCCGGGGCCCATGGACCGTGAGACACCGACGATCGATTCCATGAGCTTGCGCATCCTGAAGGCGACGATGACGGAGCAGATGCTCAGGCCCGCCCCGGCGAAGTACCCGTACTCGCCGAGCGTGCCCGTCGTGACGCTCATCATGATCATCGCGGAGCCCAGCACCATGGTGCTGATGAAGCTCTGCAGGGCGAAGCCCAGCAGGAGGTCAAACCACTTGGTGCCCCATTGGCGTGGGCGCCCGGGAATCACCCACAGGCAGGCGAAGAACACCCCGCAGACCAGCAGCATCAGCGCACCGAGCAGGCTGGCCAGAGACGCGAAGGCCAGCATGATCGCCAGCACCGCGAACAGGGTCACACCGATCAGGGCCGCGAACGTCACCATCATCCGCCCCAGAGGGCGGTGGCCCTCCCGCCACTTGAGTGTGTCCTGGCCACCGTCGGGGTTGCCATTGACGTTATGGCTCAGCCATGTCTTGCGGTCCTTCGAGTCCGTGCCCTGGTCGAGCAGCTCCTTCCCGTACTCCTTGCACGCGCCCGTGCTGCCGAACTCCGCGATGCACCACGGCGTAGCAACGTAGGTGCGCCAGACCGCATCCGCAGATTTCCGCAGCATCGTGTCGCGTTCGTCCTTGGTGTACTGGACTTCGTGGCCGAGCTTGATCGGCTCCTGTATTCCGTCGCCGAGCCCGGCGTCAGCGGCCTTGAAAGCAATGGAGGTTCCGACAGTACGGGTGGAGTCGAGGGCGCTCACCCAGATGTTGGGGCTGGTCAGCAGAGAGACAGCCAGAACTCCGGAGGCGAAGACCCAGCCAAGCTGACCAATCGAGGATCCCGACTTGCGGTGATTGGCCCAGGCGACAAGCGCACCGACCATCAGCGCCGAGGGCAAGAGCGTTTCGGTGACCGTACCGGCCGAGGCGGAGATCGCCTTGGTCATGGCCTGCTCTACCTCAGGCAGGGAAGTCATCTTGAACGCCCACTGGACGCAGACCACTGCCGCGCGGCCGACCGTCACCGTCAGACTCATGAAGATATCGGCGAAGATCTCCACGAAGTCATCGGTGTCCCACATGCCGTATTCGGTATCGAGCTCGTAGAGGTCGTCGTTGTTGTAGGTCTCGAAGAAGGTGCCTGCCTCCTTTCCTCCGGGCCTTGGGATTTCGGGGGATGGCAAGAGGCTGCCCACGCCCGTCACTTCGAAGGTCTTGTGCTCCTTGCGCGGGCTGTCGGCCGCGTTGGCGACCGATCCGCACAGAACGAGGGTGGCGAGCACCCCCACCAATGGGACAGCCAAGTTCCGCAGTCGCGGCAGCCGCCATCTCAACAGCCTCATCGGGTTTTCCCCAGAGCCGCCCGGACCGGGTCGCCGTGCGCGATGTCCGAGTCGAAGACCGTCTCGCGCTGATCGACCTGCCAGGAGCTGCCGCTGCGGACGAGTCGTATGGCGTACCGGTAGGTGCGTGAGCGGTGCTTCTCCTCAGCGGTGAACATCACCATGACGCCGGTGCCAGCTGGGTGTTCGCTGTTGCCGGGCACGTCCACGGGCGGTTCCGCGGTGACCGGGCCCAGCGAGACCGGGTCGTTGGACGACTCCTTGTCCGTACCCTCCCGTGCGGACGGTCTGGCCGTATCCGCGGACTCCGACGGTGCGTCGGAATGGTGAGGGCTGTTGTTGGCCACGCATTCTTGGACCGTGCGGCCAAGGCGCTCCTGGGGAGTCTCCATCCGGCAGGAGCGAGTCCAGTCGTGGTCCATCAATGCCTGCTGGTATGCGACGGCAACCGCCATAACGGTTTTGGATGTGTCGGCTGGGGTCTCCACCCTGCTGTGCGTTTCTTCCTGGGAAGAGCATCCGGCGACGGCCAGCAGGACAGCCGCAGCAGCGGCCGTGGTCACAATACGCTTCATGCTGTCTCTCCCTCGGGTTGTTTGGTCAGGTCCACGCCGCGGTCGCCGTCGTCAGAGATGGGAGTGGTGCTCAGCAGTTGCATCAGTTCCAGGGACGGGATGTCCCATTGGACGGTCGCGCTGTTGAACCGGCGGTCGCGCATGATGCAGTGGCCGTGGCGGATTTCCTGGGTGCTGTCGACGCCGATGGCCTGGATCAGGGCGCGTGTGTGGGTGCCTGGTGAGAGGTCGAGGAGGGCGGCGAGTGTGTCCTGCTGTTCCGCGGAAGTCAGCTGGAATCCGAATACGGTCGTGAGCTGTTCGAGCAGGCCCGTCAGTCCGGCCAGCGACTCGGGGTCCTGGGTGTCGACGACCAGAGCCGTTCTCAGTGCGCGGCCCACCCGTGCCACGTACTGCAGGAAGGACGCGCCTTCGCGGGTCGCGGTCAGGACGTGTACTTCGGGGACGGCCAGGACTTTGGGCATGCCGCGTAGGTCTTTGCGGCCCGCCATGCTGATCCCGTAGGCCAGGAGTGAGTGGACCAGTGCCACGCTCAGGCGCTGGTGTACGGACCAGTCTTCGCGTTCGTCGTCGGGAGAGGGCAGCGTGATGCCGGGGACCTGGACGGCCCACAGCCCGGATTCGGGCGATAGCAGTGCGTCGCCTGCGGGTCTGCCCATGAAGGGGGCGCCCAGGGCGGTCCGGGAGAGCTCGAGCAGGGCGTCGCCGGTTTCGCGGGCGAGTTCGTCCTGTGACTGCCGCAGGTGCTCGATTACCTTCCAGGTCTGCGGGTCGCCTTGGGCGATGATCTCGTTGACGGCCAGCTGGATCGGGGTTTCCGCACCGCGCATCCGCAGGTGCTGTGGCAGGGCGATGCCCAGTTGGGCGGGTACTTCCGTCTGTGCGCGTTCTGCGGCTTCGCCGGTCAGCAGGGTGAACAGGTCGGCGGTCCCGGCGAACTGTGCGCCCGTTTCCACGAGATGGGCGTTCAGGCCGTAGTACTGGCCGGCGGAGACGAGGCCGCCCATGTCGCCCTTGAAGTCGAGGGCGAGGACGAATGCGCCGCGGAAGGCGGCGTCCAGCAGGGACAGCATCATCGCGGTCGTCTTGCCCCGACCGCTGCGGCCGATGAAGGCGGTGGTGGTCGCGTCTCCTCGGTCGGAGCCGCCGGTGAGGTCGTTGCGGACGATGCCGGGGGTGGTGCCGGTGAGGAGGCCGATGACCGGTCCTTCGTCATCTCCCACGGACGCGCCGCCCCAGAACCATGAACCGGCGAGCGCGCCGACGGTGCGGGTGTGCATCAGGTCGGGGATGCGTACCCGGTCGCCGGGCTGGGTCTCCAGCCAGGCCTCGCGCTGTTCCTCCTCCAGGACGCTGACTTCGATGCCCAGGCCGCCGTAGTGGGTGATCACCGCGTCGACCCTGGCCCGCAGGTCGTCCAGCGACACGTCACTGCTGACGACGATCCGAGGGTGGTCCTCGAGGAGGGTGACGTCCTCTCGCTTCATGTCGCGCGCGAGGGCCTCCATCGTCTCCTCGGTTTCCTGGATCTCCTGCCCCGTCTCGCCTGCGGAGTGCGCGGAGGCGCTCTGTCGCTGTTCCTTGGCCAGGCGGCGGGCCTCGTCGGTCTTCTTCAGCGCGTCCCGGCGGTGCAGGACCTTGAAACGCACGGACGGCTCGGGGTTGACGGGCAGGAAGGTCACGTCCGGGTCGACGTCCTCGCCTTCCCACTCCGGGACATAGGTGATCTCGGAGACTGTCCGCAGCCACTCCCCCGCACCGGGTGACTCCATCTCCTCGGGGAAGCCCGTCATCGCCAGCACGGCGGTCCAGGCCGCGGCCTCGCCCCGGCGATCGAGCAAGCGTATGTGGTCGGGGTAGGGCATGACGCGGCCACGCACCAGTTGCGCGATCTTGGCTCCGCTGATCACGCCGTCACTGTCGGGGGCGGGCAGTACGGTTCCCCGGTGCTGTTCGCGGGCGATCAGCCAGGCCAGCATCTCCACTGTGGCCGGCTGTGCCTTCCATGGTGTGGTTTCCAGCTGACGCCCCAGCCGTCGGGCCAGTGCGTCCAGGCGCGCGAGTTCCCTCGCGGGCACGGTGGACGAGGCGATGCCGAACGCCTTCTGCGCCCCGTTACGGCCGCGGGCCGTGGCCTGACTGGACCGCTCGGCGATCCGCGCGCCGAGCAGCAGGTGACGGGTCGACAGTCCCAGGTCCTCCAACCGCCGTACCCGGGCACCGGCCCACGCCGGGAAGTCGCCCGCGGTGAACAGCCGCCCGGCCTCGGTACGGTAGTCCTCCGCGTCCAGCGGCGACCACACCACTTTCAGGTGGCAGTCGTACCCGGCCAGCAGCCGGGCCAGCGCGCCGGCTACCTGGTCGTGCTCCGCATCGCGTGCGGCCTCGCTCATCAGGTCCGTGTTGGAACTGCCCAGGACGTACCACGCCTGGGCGTGTGTCTCCGTCACGATCAGACCGTCCGCGATGGCGACATACTGTGGCGGTGGTGCCGAGCGATCCCCCACCACCCCGGCCAGCCGCGCCATACCTTTCAGCAACCTCATGTCCGTCCTCCCCATGTACTGCTCGGTGCGGCCGCGTTCACTTCCTGGCGCGGCCGCGCTGGCGGGCGCGGTAGACGACGTCCGGCCCGTACAGGCGCGGGCGGATGTCGAGCGTCAGCGCCCGCCCCGCCACCGCCTTCGCCTCGCCGTCCCCCAGCAGGCCCTCCACACTGCCCATGCCAGGCAGTTCCGCCAGACGTCCTGCCTTCTCCCCCAGGCGGGCCCGCAGCGGCAGCCACTCGGCACGCCCGGCCGCCCGGCGGCCGCCATTGACGACCGGCCGGTGGCCGACCACCAGGTAACGGACCGTCAGGGCCCAGTGCGTGAGATTCCAACGGCGGTCGATCCGCTTACTGCGCTGCGCGCCGTAGTAGGCGATCAGGGCGGGCGGCACGAAGTAGAAGACGAAGAAGACCCTCGACGGCCACCCGAACACCAGCAAAAACGCCCCGGTCCACACCACGTAGAACACAAATCCGGTGATCAACAGACGGCGCGGCGGCCCCTCCCCCAGATCCACCCCGAGCAGTTCGTGCTGCCGGGTCTCCAGGTCAAAATGCCGGGTGTAGGTGTGCCCGGTCCTCATGCGCCGACGACCTTGGTCCAGACATCCACCAGTACGCTCTTGGTGACGTCCGACGCGTACACGAATCCGGCGACCACAACACCGGCCATCAGATGGCTGATCAGCCCGCCCCATTCGCGCTTCGCGTAGTGGCCTATGCCTCTGACGATCAAAATGATCAGGAAGACGTTGCCGGCGACAGTGATGATCCAGTCCTTCAGCTGCACCCCGCTGGTCAGCGCGGCCAGATTCTGCGTGCCCATCAGCAGTTCCCCTTGAGTGTGTTCAGGCGGTGCGGGCTCACGCCGCCCCGCCCTGGATCCGCGCGACCTGCCAGCGCGCGGCGGATGCCGAGGACACGCGGGTCAGCTCGATGCGGTACATCTGCGTGATCTCGGCGCCGGAGAGGTTCCACACCACGGCCGCTGTCCCCGTACGGGTGTCACCACTGCCCTTGTCGGCCGTCCAGTTCTGCAGGCTGCCGAGCGTCAGTCCTGAGGGCAGGGGCGCGACGGAGGCACCGGGTGCCGTGACGGAATCGACGGTGCCGTTCGCGTACGCGGTGAGAAACCCTTCCACGACGCTCCTGGTCACCTCGCCGAACTGCGCGTCGACATCCGGAACAGCCCTCTCCGGCACGGGCGGCGCGTTCCTGGGGACGCCGACGATGCCGGGCTGCCCGGTGACGACGATGCGCCCCTCGGTGGCGGCTACCGGTATCTCCAGGCCGACCCACCGCTGCTCGGGCGCCGGCGGCTTGTCCTTCTTGTCTTTGGGTTCCGGAGCCGGGGTACTCACCAGGACGTCCACGTGGACACGGGCCCGCGCCCGGTCCTGCTGTGGTGTCACGGCCCCCGGCTGGGCGACCAGTACGTCCTGGCGGCCCTTGGCGTTCCAGCCTGCGGCCGCGTCCGTTCCCCGGGGCAGGTCGCGTGCCAGCTCCTTCGCCCTCGCCTCCGGCGCGCCCTCGTCCCAGGTGAGGAACGCTCGCGCGTACCGGGCGGCGACGGCCTGGGCCTCTTGTACCGGGTACGCCGGGGCAGCCTTCCCCTCCGCGGTCGGGGGCGGCGGGCTCTCTCGGGGCCAGAACCACGTCCGCACGCCGGTGATCACAGCCAGTCCCACTACGCACCACAGCACCGCCCGGCCCAGCCGTGCCGCGAACTTCGCACCGTTGCGCTCGTCCTCGACCATCCATGAGGTCCGGCGCCCGCCCGGTAGCTGTCGGCGGCCGGTCCGTGCCGACGGCGATTCCTTCGGCTTGGCCTGCTGCTGCAGCTGCCGACCGGCGGTAACCCAGGCCTGTGCGCTTTCTGAAAGGTGCGTATCTCCTGCTGCTTCAGGGTCTGGGATACCGCCCGATGGGTGAGTACGTGGCACAGGAAGATTGAGAATCCGTCTGAGCACTTCTCTCATCGACGGCATCACGCAACGGCCTCCCACAGGCAAACACGCAACACTGGGCTGTCCACGGGCTCGACAGCCGAAATCCCGGAACACGCCCTGAAAACAGAGGACTTCCTCCAGAACGAATTCGGCGGCCCGGAGGTCCTGCGGCCCGCCGATGCCCCGGACCCCGAACCCCGCCGCGGCCACCACCTCGTCCACGTCACACGTGTCGGCGTGAACTTCGCGGACCTCCACGCACGGGACAACAGCTATCTCGCGAAAGTCCCCCTGCCCTACATCCCCGGCAACGAAGTCGTCGGGACCATCGGTCCGGGCGGCCGCCGCATCGCCGGACTGATCCGGGGCGGCGGCTACGCCGAGAAGGCGCTGGTCCACACACGCGTCAGCTGGGACATACCCGACGACATCACCGACGACCAGGCCGTCGCCCTGGCCCTGCAGGGCAACTCGGCCTGGCACCTGCTGCACACCTCGCTGCGGATCACCAGCGGCGAGACCGTCGTCATCCCCGCCGCCGCGGGCGGGCTCGGCTCCCTCGCCGTCCAACTCGCCGCCCACGCCGGGGCGAAGGTCATCGCGCTCGCCAGCACGGCGGAAAAACGCGAACTCGCCGTGAAACTGGGCGCGCACGCGGCCGTCGACTCCACTGCCGAGGATCTGACCGAACGCATCGTGGAAGCGGCGGGTGGACCGGTGCACGCCGCGATGGAGATGACCGGCGGTCCCACCTTCGACCGCACCCTCGCCGCCGTCGCACCCCGCGGCCGGCTCGCGGTCTTCGGATACGCCGGCGGCGACATCGCCACCGTGACCACCAGGACCCTGATGGAGCGCTCTCTCACCGTCTCCGGCTTCTGGCTCCCCCACCTCTACACCGACCGCACCGCCCTTGCCGACTCGGTACAGGCCCTGTTCACCGCAGTCCGCTCCGGCACCCTCACCCCGCTGCCGGGCACCACCTACCCGCTGGAGGAAGCCGCCCGCGCCCACCGCGACCTGGCCTCCCGCACCCAAACCGGGAAAATCTCCCTCACCACCGCTCGACCTCAGTAGTATCAGCAGCACCCTCCATAACAGCTGTGAACGGTCCACGCGTTTACGGCTGTTACGGACGGGAAGGTCGTCATGCCCTCACAAAGGGCCACGGCCCCGCCACCAGGGGAGGAAACCACCATGGTCACCAACGTCACCGGAAACAGCTCAGGCCACGCCGAACGCGTCTTCCTCGTCCAGCGGACGTTCTCCGAGCTCGGCGGACCGGACCACAGCCCTGCCGAGATAGCCGATGCCACCGGCCTCGACGACTCCGTCGTCAGCCGCATCCTGCAGTCCGGCATCTACCAGGGCGTCTTCGACCGGGTACGCCGCGGCCGGTACCGCCTGCGCGTCCAAGCCGCCGAACTCGCCTTCACCGCACTCGACCACCGTCTCGACACCGACCTGGTCCACCAGACCCTGCAAGAACTGCGGGCGCCCACCGGCGGCATGGCCTTCCTCTACATGGTCGCCCCCTTCTCCGGCACCGCACGCCAGTGCGTCGACATGGCCGTCGGAGACAGCGACCTCGTCGAACTCGGCATGACCCCGCGCGACGTACTGTCAGTAACGCGTTCTCTCCGGACCGGCGCGTCGGGCCGTACGATCCTGGCCTACCTGCCCGAACAACTCCAGCAGCGCGTCCTCGCCGAACCCGTACCCGACGAAGCCGGACCCGGCGTCTACACCGACAACAACGCCCTGACCGCCTCACTGGCCGACATCCGCGACCTCGGCTACGCACTGGGACAGCAGGAGTGCATGACCGGCTGGAACTCCGTCGCAGCCCCCGTCATATGGGACGGCATCATCATGGGCGCCGTCCTCCTCCTCAAGCCCGCGGCCGTCATGCCGACCGCACCCGATACGGTCATCAACGCAACGAAGACCGCGGCGGAACTGATCAGCCGCCACGGCGTCGCCGACCAGCCGGACCTCGACTGATCCCACTCCTGCCGCCTGGCGGATGCTCGCCGGCATCGGCCCCACGGCACTCGCCGCACTACGCGCGGCCCGCGCCACCGCCCGCGAGAACGCCTGGATGCAGGCCGCCGAGACCTGCGGCGGCATCCCGGCATCACGCGTATGCGGTCACGAACTGCCCGGCCTGGTCCTGGACATCGACGCCACCCTCATCACCTGCCATTCCGAAAAGGAACACGCCGCCCCCACCTACAAACACGGCTTCGGCTACCACCCCCTGCTGTGCTTCCTGGACAACACCGGCGAAGCCCTGGTCGGCCTGCCCCGGCCGGGAAACGCCGCCGCCAACACCGCCGACGACCACATCACCGTCCTCGACGCCGCACTCGCACAGATCCCCGACGCCCACCGCCACGGCACCGACATCCTCATCCGCGCCGACAGCGCCGGATCCGCCAAAGCATTCCTGACCCACATCCGCACCCTGCACTCACGCGGGATCCACAGCTTCTTCTCCGTCGGACACTGCGTGACCGAACCGGTCCGGCGCGCGATCCGCCACCTGCCCGAACAGACGTGGCACCCCGCCCTCGAACAAGACGGCACCCTCCGCGAAGGCGCCCAAGTCGCAGAGCTGACCGGCATACTCCCCCTGCCTGGCTACCCCAAGGGCACCCGCATCATCGTCCGGCGCGAACACCCCCACCCCGGCGCCCAGCTGTCCCTGTTCGACCTCGACGAGGGCATGCGCCACCAGGTCTTCCTCACCGACACCCCCTACGGCCACGGCTCCTTGCAGCTGCTCGAGGCCCGCCACCGGGCCCACGCCTGCATCGAGGACCGCATCCGCTGCGGCAAATCCACCGGGCTCGCCCGCTTCCCATCACGCTACTACGCGGTCAACCAGGCATGGCTCGAGCTGTCCCTGGCCGCCATCGGCCTGCTCGCCTGAACCCGGACCCTCCTGGGCTTGATTCGGTTTGACGGACATCCGAGATCAGGGGCTCTGTCCCCGGAAGGATGTCCACCTTGGAGAGCATGGCCAAGAAGAAGCCGCGTCCTCGCCGCTCGTTCACGCCGGAGTTCAAAGCCGAGATCGTCGAGCTGTGCCGGCGTGGTGACCGCTCGGTCGGTCAGGTTGCCAAGGACTTCGACCTGACCGAGACCGCGGTACGGTTCTGGGTCAGCCAGGCCGGGACCGACGCGGGCGAGCGGGATGGACTGACCAGTAGCGAACGGGCCGAACTGGCCACGGCAGAGCCGAAGAAGCTCTGCTACCGGCTCCTTCACGTCGATGCCCGCCTCACCCGCGGCGCCCGGCGCCCGCACCTGCGGATTACCGCCACCTGGCCATGGCGCCACGACCTGGCAACCGCCTTCGTCCGACTCCAGACCCTGCCCCGGCCAGCCACCTGAACGACACGAACGCCCCTGCCCACCCACGAACCAAGGACCCCTGGAGACCCCGGCCCGCGTGTCGGGCTCTTGGCATGACCTGCGACCGCACACAGCCAGGAAGACAACGCCATCACCATCAACCCGGTTCAGTCGAACCCAGCTGAAAGGCCGAGGCTGGAGAAGGCCGTTGACAGTGACGGCCAGGCAGGCCACTCGCCATACCCGCAGCTCCTGGTCCTCGGGCAGGCGGGCTGATTTCAGCTCGGCGGTCCGCGCGACGATCGTGCCCGCGTGTGGGTGGTAGCCAGTGTCCTTCGACGCATCCGCAGGGTGGCAGCATGCCTGGGGAATCAGGCATCGCAGGCAGCGGAGCGGTTCGCCCAGATATGTGTCCAGCCTGAGGGAGGGCAGGATGACCCGTGTTTCGACCCGGTTCCGGCAGCCCGAGTGCACCGCGTTCCGGCAAGGGGACAGCTGCCGTGCCTTGAGCTTTGGGAACAAGGGTAGATCGCCATGCGTCAGTGTGGCGCGCGGCTCAGCGGTGCTCCTCGGGAACGGTCAGCTGCGCCACTTTAGTGGTCGTCAGGTCGGCGGCAAAGATGTTGCGTTCCAACGGCAGCAAGTGGTGCGCCTTGCAGAGCTGCGTCGGCAGGACCGCGTACTTCTCCCCCCACGATCCGTTTCCGGGACGAGTCAAACCATGCCTGGGTTTCTTGACAGGCACCATGGGCCAGGTGTGCCCCTGGCCCATGCCCTGCATATTCAAGACAAGACTGTCACGTAGTGACGGCGCAGCGAGCCCTCTCTCCAAGGATGAGCTGAGAAGGGCTGCTTCTTGTGCGTTGCGGAGCAACGCGTCAGCGAACCGTCACGTAGTGACGGCGCGACGACTCTCCGGAGGCGAGCGCGCGCATGGGGCCTGTTATTAGAAATGACGGCGCGGCAATCCCCTTCAACGCATCATGCGCATGGGGCCATGTGATCCCGGTGCCATTCCGGGCCATATGGGGGCCCGGCGCAGCGTGGGTGCTGTGCCGGGCCCCGGGCGTGCAGGGGGACCGATCACGTGCCGGGGGATCGATCAGCAGTAGAGGTTGCCGCCCGTGCCGGTGCCGAGGATCTGGGTGAAGCGCTGGTAGCTGCTGACGCGGCTCTGTACCTGGGCGGGTCCCGCGCCGTTGCATTCCAGGCCGCCATTGATGATGCGGATCGTCTCCCCGAATCCGCGGCCGTTCACGATGGCCTCGTGCGGGGTCTGGATGTTGGCGGCGCCCTTGGAGGTATGCCAGAACCACAGGGCGGCCTTCCAGGCGACGGCCGGGTCCTTCTCGACGAGCCAGGGGTTGTTCAGCAGGTCGATGCCGAGGGCGTCACCGGCGGCCTTGTAGTTGTAGTTCCACGACAGTTGCATGGGGCCGCGCCCGTAGTAGGCGGACTGGCCGGCCGGGCAGCCGTAGGGCCTGTTCCACTCGCAGTAGTGCGGGTAGTTGGCGGTGTTCTGCTCGACGACGTAGACGAGGTTGCCGGTCTCGTGGGCGACATTGGCAAGGAACGCCGCCGCCTCCTGCTTCCTGGTCTCGTCGCTTCCGGTGCCCGCGAACTGCGGGAACGCCTTCGTCGCCTCGATGAGGCCCTGGTAGGTGTAGAAGCCGTTGCGGTTCGGGAACATCTGGTTGAACTGGGCTTCGCTGACCGGGAATCCGCTGCTCTGCGTACTGGCGGAGAGCGACCACTTCTGGTTGGAGTTGCCCGTGCACGTCCACAGCTGTGTGGTGGCGCCGTCGGAGGGGTTGTTGTCCTTCACATCGAGGCACTTGTTCGCGTTCAGGTTGACCACGTCATGGGTGGCCGAGTTGTAGGTCCAGCGCTGGGCGCCGGTGCCATTGCAGTCCCACAGCTGCACGCGTGTACCGTCCGCCGTGCCGCTCTCGTTCGCGTCCAGGCACTTGCCGAGGGCCTTGATGGTGCCGTCATCGTTGACGGTCCAGTTCTGGTTGCCGCCGCCGTTGCAGCCCCATATCTGCACGGGGGTGCCATTGCTGGTATTCCCGCCCGGCACATCGAGGCACTTACCCGCCAGGCCACTGAAAGACCCACTGCTGCTCGCGGCGTGCGCGACAGGTGCGGGCCCAGTGAGGACGACCCCGGCCAGGGAGAGGGCAGCCATGGGTGCGGCGGCGATATGTCTTATCTTCATGATGTGTGTGACTTCCGTGTGTGCGGGTGGTCGGACATCTATGTGGGGCGGGGTGCTTTCGTGGAGCACCCCGCCCCGGCATGGTGGCTAGGAGGTGAGTGAGCTCTTTCAGCGTGACCACTGATCGGGTGACGGGATCGGTCTCCGCAACGCACGAGGCTCCCGTGCCGTTGAGGGAGGTGTTCGAAGTCT
>NZ_JBSFWT010000062.1:0-43391 GCF_053594975.1 Streptomyces sp. NPDC002537 | reverse complement strand
CACCGTGCGCTCGCCGCAGCGCGAGCAGAAGCGGTGCAGGCGCTGCCAGTTCTCCAGGGCGACCGCGTGCACCATCAGCCCGGCGTCGCGCGGCGCGGGGCGGGATGTCGCAGCTGTCCTTGAAGCCCTGACTGGTCAGCCCGAGCGCCGCGTTGGTGCGCGAGCGCAGGTTCTCCACCGCGACCATCGAGGTCAGCTCGACGAGCCCGGCGTCGCCGAGCCGCTCCCGCAGCCGCTCCACCAGCTCGTCCGTGACGGTCGGCGGGGCGGCGGACATCGCCTCGGCGTACTCCATGACGTCCCGCTCCAGCGGGGTGTAGACCGCGCTCTCGCGCCAGCGCGGCAGGTCGTGCAGCTTCTCGGGCGCCATGCCGTGCCGGTGGCTCTCCCAGTAGCCGAAGTCCATGCACCACGAGCAGCCGATGACCGCCGCCGAGGCCATCACCGCGAGCTCCTTCAGCCGCGGGTCGAGGGCCTTCCAGCGCTTGACGGACAGCTCCAGACGGCTGGTGGTCATGAGCACCCGGCGGTTGTGGGCGGCGGCCATGACCGGTTCGAGGGCCTTGCCGTAGGCACGCTCGCAGTACCGGCGCACGGCGCGGACGAGCAGGGTGGGCCTGGGGTCGAGGGGGATGCGGGCCATGTCGGGTGCCTCCGTGGTGTGTGCGGGTGACGCTTCCGCCCGTACGACGGAACGGCTCCCCCGATCCGTGACATGTCCCGGCGATTACGCTGGCGGCATGGGTGACGAACTGTTTCCGCGGGAACGGGCCGTCGTCGCTCCCGGCGCTGTGCACGTGCCCGGCTGGCTCGACGCCGCCGCGCAGGCGGAACTGCTCGCGGCCTGCCGCGGACTGGGCCCGGCCCCCCGCGGGACTGCGGACCGTGCGCATGCCCGGCGGCGGCGAGATGTCTGTACGCACCGTCTGCCTCGGCTGGCACTGGTTCCCCTACGGCTACGCACGCACCGTCGTGGACGGCGACGGTGCCCCCGTCAAACCGTTCCCGCCCCGGCTGGACGCCCTCGCCCGCGCGGCCGTGACCGAGGCGTACGGCGCGGAACCCGTCGGTCTGCCCCCGTACGACACCGCCCTCGTGAACTTCTACGGCGCCGACGCCAGGATGGGCATGCACCAGGACCGCGACGAGAGGTCCGACGCCCCGGTCGTCTCGCTCAGCCTCGGCGACAGCTGCGTCTTCCGGTTCGGCACCGCCAGTGGCCGCGGCCGGCCCTGGACGGACGTCGAGCTGCGCAGTGGCGACCTGTTCGTCTTCGGCGGACCCGCGCGCCCGGCCTTCCACGGCGTTCCCCGGACACACCCGGGCACCGCGCCGCCCGCGCTCGGGCTGTCCGGACGGCTGAACCTCACCCTCCGGGTCAGCGGGCTCTGAGCCCGCGCGGCATGCCCACGTAAATTCACGTGCGCGCCGGGGCGCGACCCTGCACAGTGGGCGGACGGGGCGGTTTCCGCTGCCGCCGTCCGGACCGTCGACACGGGGGTGGGTCCGGGCGGCGGCACGGGGAGTTCGCGCGGGCGCGGCCCTGCCGTAGGGAGGGGGCCAACCGCGCGCCGGTGCGGTGGGGCAGATAATGGCATGACCTGCCCGATCCGCCAGATCCGTCCTGGAGGCGCCCGTGACCGGCTCCCGCCCGAAAAGCTCACCGCTCGACGCCCTGCGCCCGGCCGCGTTCGGGGCGGACCCCTCGGGGGAGCGGATGGAACGCATCAGGCGGTCGCCGAACTTCGTGGGCGGCGTGTTCACCAACCCCGTGGCGGCCGACCGGACCCCGTCCGGCTCCATGCTGAAGTTCCTGCCCACCTACTTCCGCAAGGAGGAGCGGGCCCGCCGCACCCCGGCCGGTACGGTGCCGGTCCACCCCACGACCATCGCCGACCTGGCGGTGCCCGCCGCCTCCGGGCTGCGGCTGACGTGGATGGGCCACTCCAG
Source organism: Streptomyces sp. NPDC002537 (assembly GCF_053594975.1). Lineage (NCBI taxonomy): Bacteria > Bacillati > Actinomycetota > Actinomycetes > Kitasatosporales > Streptomycetaceae > Streptomyces > Streptomyces sp. NPDC002537. Next base: position 41,441 of record NZ_JBSFWT010000062.1, on the reverse strand, counting down.
CGTGCTCGCGGAGATCGACGGCCACCGGGTGCTGTTCGACCCGGTGTGGTCGGAGCGCTGTTCGCCGTTCGCGTTCGCGGGCCCGAAGCGGCTGCACCCGGTGCCGGTGCCGCTGGCCGAGGTCGGCCCGGTGGACGTCGTGGTGATCTCCCACGACCACTACGACCACCTGGACATGGCGACGGTCGGAGCACTGGCCCGTACGGGCACCCGTTTCGCCGTACCGCTGGGCGTCGGCGCCCACCTCGAGCACTGGGGCATCGAGGCGGAGCGGATCACCGAGCTCGACTGGCACGAGTCCACCACCGTCGGTGAGCTCACGCTCACCGCCACCCCCGCCCGTCACTTCTGCGGCCGGGCGCTGCGCAACACCCAGCACACCCTGTGGGCCTCCTGGGTGGTCGCCGGGCCCGAGCACCGCGTCTTCCACAGCGGTGACACCGGTTACTTCCCGGGCTTCATGGATATCGGCGCCCAGTACGGTCCGTTCGATGCCACGATGGTGCAGATCGGTGCGTACAGCGAATTCTGGCCCGATATTCATATGACGCCCGAGGAGGGCATGCGGGCCCATGTCGACCTGCAGGGCGAGGCCGCCCGGGGAATCATGCTGCCGATCCACTGGGGCACTTTCAACCTCGCCCCGCACTCCTGGGAGGAGCCCGTCGAGGGCACGGTCGCCGCGGCCGGCCGGTACGGCGCGAAGGCCGTCACGCCCCGCCCCGGGCAGCCCTTCGAGCCGGTGACGGGGCTGCCGTTCGACCCGTGGTGGCGGGCGATCGCGCTCCGCCCGGCCACCGGCCACCCCGAACCGGCGCGCGAGCTGCCGAGCGCCGAAGAGGTCACCGTGCGGGCGTAGCGAGGCGGTCGCCCCGCGCGCCCCCGAGCCGGGACGCGCGGGGCGATGGCCCGACGGCCGTCAGAAGTGCGGCAGTTCCATGTCGCAGCAGGTGTCGCGGCGCAGCTGCCGCCCGACCTCCAGCCACTCGTCGTGCGACCGCTCCGCGTACCCCTTCGGATCGCCCGCACCGCCGAAGGCGCCGACCAGCTCCGCCTGCTCGTACGGCACCCCGCCGCGCAGCACCGACACCGTCCGCACGAGCGTGCCGAAGTCCGTGAACGGGTCGCCGTCCACGACCGTCACGTCGGCGAGCTTCCCGGGCTCCAGCGTGCCCAGGTCCCGCTCCGCGCCGAACGCCCGCGCGGGCAGGACCGTCGCCGTCCGCAGCGCCTCCGCCGCCGTCAGGCCGTAGCGGTGCAGGGCCCGCAGCCCCAGGTGCAGGGAGAGCCCGACGGGCACCAGCGGGGCGTCCGTACCGAGGGCGACGATGCCGCCGCCGGACAGGACGGCGCGGTAGACGCCGATCTCCCGTTCCAGCGTGGACAGTTGGGCCTCGGTCGGGGCCTCCCCGGCCGTCCGGCGCACGACCGCCGCGTCCCACGGCGGCATCAGCCGCGTCACCCGGGGGTCCTCCGCCAGGGCGGGGGTCTCGCCCAGCAGCGGGACCGACGTGAAGATCGTGGCGATCATATGGAAGTCCGCGCGGGTGTAGATCTCCACCAGATCCTGGTACGAACGCCCCGTCGCCGTCGTGGCGTGCCCGAACTCCAGCCGCTGCGTGGCCTGGAGATGGGTCGTCAGATCCTGCCCGAGCTGTACGCCGGGCGAGCAGAGGTGACCGCCCGCCCGTACCCCGAGCCGCTCGTGCGCGTACCGCGCGGCCTCCTCCATCACCCAACCGGGCGCGCGCACATACGTCTTGACGAAGTCCCAGTCGAGCGCGGCACCCCGCTCCAGCGATCTGCGCAGGCCCTCGCGGGTCCGGTGCGCGCGGCCCATGCTGTACGCGACCCGCGCCCCGTCCAGCAGTTCGCCGGTGGCCAGCAGCCGGGGCCCGGCCAGCGCCCCCGCCGCGACGGCCTCGCGGATCCTCGCCTGCTCGTAGGCGAACCCGCCCAGCGAGACCGCCGTGGTGATCCCGTACGCCAGCTGCAGCGCGGTCTGGCGTCCGCCGTAGGTGTACTGCCAGGGGTGCGTGTGCGCGTCCCACAGTCCGGGGATCACCGTGCGCCCGGACGCGTCGACGGTCCGCAGGGCCGCCCGCCGGGCCCGGTGCGGCTCCACGGCGGCGATCCGGCCGTCGCGCACCACGAGGTCGACGTCCTCCCGCACGGTCCCGCCCGTGCCGTCCCAGAACCGCCCGGCGCGCACGACGGTGTCCGCCGGGGTCGGCCTCCGGTAGTCGAGCGCGACCGGGACCGTACGGGCCGACCCGTCCGCCGTGTCCAGGAGCCGCAGCCGCCCCGCCGAGAGATAGAGGAGCCGGCGGGAGTCGGCGGACCAGGACGGGTGGTCGGCCGCCTCGTCCGTCAGCCGGCGCGGCTCGCCGTCGGGCGTGCCGTCGGCCCGTACGGGCAGCAGCCACAGCGCCGACTCGGAGATCACCGCCATGTGACGGCCGTCGGGCGACCAGACGGGCCCGGAGTCGTAGCGGTCGGCGATCGAGGCGTGCGGGGCGATCGCGTGCAGACGGGCGCCGCCGTCGGTGGTGTCGACGACCCGGACGAGGTTGTAGCCCTCGCGGAACCGCTGGTTGAGCCGGTTGCGGTCGCAGAACGCGATGTAGCGGCCGTCGGGCGACCAGCTCGGTCTGCCGGGCAGGCCGCCCGCGCCCAGCGGGGCCGCGAGCACCCGCTCCGTGCCGGTGGCGAGATCACGGACCCGAAGATTGCCCGACATGTCCAGACATGCGAGCTTCGTTCCATCCGGTGACAGCGCCGGATGGACGCGGCCGCCGTCGGCCAGCACGGTTTCCTCGCCGGAGGCGAGGTCTCGGCGGCGCACGGCGAGCAGCCCGTCGCGGTCGTCGGCGTAGACCAGCCCCCGCCCGTCGCGCGTCCAGACCGGACCGAGCAGATAGTGCGAGGGATCGGCCGCGACGACCTTGCGGGGCCGCCCGCCGGAGACGTCGGCGACCCACAGGGCGTTGAGCGCGGCGAACGCCACCTGCCGGGCGTCGGGCGACAGCGCGGGCAGGTGCACGGCACGCACCCGGTGGACGCCGCCGATCTCGACGTCGTACCGCTTGACGCGGTAGCGCGGCCGGTCGAGCGGCAGCTTCGCGGCGAAGGGAACGACCACGGCCCGGTCGTCCGCGCGTCCGGGCCGGATGATCCGGAACTGGCCGCTCACCGTGAGCAGCAGCTCGTCCCGCGACACCCAGCGCGGCGGCACGGGCTCCACGTCACCCTCGACCGCCACGGCCGCACCGTCCACCACCAGCGTGCACGAGGCGGCGGGCGCCGCCGTCGTCCGGAGATAGGCCAGCCGGCCGCCCGGCGAGACGGCGGGCGTCATCACCTGCGCCGCGGCCGTCTCCGTGTGCTCCCCCCGCACCGGCCCCGTGCCGTCGGCCGCCACGGACGCGACCGTCCGCGCCTCCAGCCCGCCCGCCGCGACCCGCCCGCGGACGAACAGCAGCCGCTTCCCGTCCGGCGACCACACCGGGTCGAAGTCCTCCCACGCACCGTCCTGCAGCGGCCCGTCCTGGCCGGTCAGCCCCGTGATCCGGGTGAGCGCCCGGGTCCGTACGTCCACCACCCACACGCGGTACGGACTCCCCGCCACCGGATCGCCGCCCCGCTCGGAGGCGAACGCGATCCGCGTGCCGTCCGGCGACCACGCGGGCCCGCGGTCGTCCCACGGCCCGTCCGTGAGCTGCCGCAGCCCGGAACCGTCCGGCCGCAGCGTCCAGAGGTGGAACCCGCCGCCCCGGTACGCGCACACCGCGACCGCCCTGCCGTCGGGGGAGTGGACGGGACGCGTCGGCTCCAGATCGGCCGGAGTGATCGCCACGGCGTCCCCGCCCGCGCGGGGAACCGACCACAGGACGTTCTGCACCTCCGCGATCAGCCGGTCACCGGCCGGGGAGAGCGACGCGGAACCATTGGTGGCCGCGGTGAAGGAGAGAGACGCGAGAGATGTAAGAGACGCATGGGGCTCGACCGCCGTCGCCACGTCCGCCACGTCGACAGGGAGGGCGACGCCGACCCCTGCCACGGCGGCGGTGCCCGCCGCGGCCTGGAGAAACCTGCGACGGGAGAGAGACGAGAGGACGAAGGGAGACGTGCCGGCCGGACCAGAGGTGTCCAACTTTCCTCCTGCTACAGGGGAATTGTGTGGTGCACGAGCTGGAATCGAGACGGCTCGATGGTTGCATGGCGTACGGGCCGCGGGTCAACACCGCGACGGACGGGACGGGCCGCGTACGGGCCGCGTACAGGCCGCATGCGGGCCCCGCCGCCCCGTGGATCAACGGACACCTCGATCAGGGCCGGGGCCGCCCCCTGGCCCCCGGAGAAAGGCGTGCGCGATCACCCGCTGATGTGCGGTATTGTTCTCGTGCGCGGTCGGCAAGGGGAAAAGCCCGAGCCGGGCAAGCACCGGGACGTGGCGCAGTTTGGTAGCGCACTTGACTGGGGGTCAAGGGGTCGTGGGTTCAAATCCCGCCGTCCCGACCAGCGATTTTCGCAGGTCGGAGGCCGTTCTCGCATGATGCGGGGGCGGCCTTTCTGATGTTGTGTCGGCTTGCGGTCGCGAAGTGGCCGCAAGCGCTCAGGGCCTTCGCGTCGCCGAGGGCGGCCTCTGCCCTGTTCGGTGACGCATGGCCCCGTGGCCAGTCAAGATCATGCCCTTCCGGGCGGGCGGCGAAGGAGATACCGGCGATCGGGTCGGGGGATGCCGGGTGAGCCGCAGGGGCGTGGCGTCGCGGTAGCCGGGCGTCATGATGGCGGGCAGTGTCAAGATCCGTGTGGGCGGCCATGCTTCCGCCGCGATGTTCGGCGCGCGGACGTCGGCGCCGGCCCTGCGCGCGCCGGAGGAGTTCCCCTGGCCGGAGCCGGTGCGAACAGCCGAAGCCCTCGCGCCCGGATATGTGCTGTACTGCGGGCGTGACGGCCTCGGCGCGTGCCCCGGATGCGGTGGACGTGGTCGGCTGCCCGGCCCGCGGACGACCGTCTGTCGGAAGTGTCGCAGGCGGCGCGTCTGCCCGACCTGCGGGGGCAGGGGTCAGCGGGCCGTCTCCCCGCCGTAGCCGCCCCGGATCGCTCTCCGGGCCAGGGGGTCTGGAACGGACGGATCGGCCCAACGGCGACTCTCAGCCAGGTATGTGACGGGTAATCAGTTCGAGTAGTCGCTGGACGGCGGCGTCCGCGTCCGGGCGGAGGACGGCGGTGACATGGGTGTCCAGGTTGGGCGATGTGCCTCGGAGCGGGACGAAGGTGACTCCGGGGAGGGCGAATTCGCTCAGTTCCTCGGGGAGGGCGCTGACGCACAGGCCGGAGGCCACGTAGCTGAACAGGCCGGTGAGGTCGTCGGCGCTGGCCCGGGGCCGGGGGGTGAAGCCCACTTCGTGGCAGGCGAGTTGGAGCTGCTGCGCGAGCGATGGCAGTGCCGTGGCGTCGGGCAGGACGAAGTCCTCCTCGCGCAGGTCCGCCAGCCCGATCGCCTCCTCGCCGGCCAGCCGGTGGTCGGTGGGGAGCGCGGCGGCGAGGCGTTCGACGGCGACGTCCCGGGTGACCAGGTCGGCCGGTACGGGTGCGGGGTCGCGCAGGAACCCCAGGTCGAGGGCGCCGGAGGCGACCATTTCCGCGACGGAGGCCGAGGAGTCCTGGCGCAGCTTGATCCGCAGGCCGGGCATCTCCCGGGCGGCCGCGCGCAGCAGTCGGGGCAGGTAGCGGTGGCTGAGGATGCTGACGTACCCCACCCGCACATCGCCCTCCAGTCCGTGTGCGACGCGCCGCGCGCGTTCGAGAGCGGCGTCCTGGAGGTTGAGCATCCGCCGTGCGTCCGTGGCGAAGACCGCGCCCGCGGGGGTCGGGCGCACACCGCGCGGCCCGCGCTCCAGGAGGGGCGCGCCGATGCCCCGCTCCAGGCGCTGGATGGCCTGGCTGAGGGGTGGCTGGCTCATCGAGAGACGTTCCGCGGCCCGGCCGAAGTGCTGCTCGTCGACCACGGCCAGGAATTGTTCGAGGAGGCGCCTGGTCAGTTCCATATGGTCAACCATATCTCGATCTACGAAAACATATATTGGACAGACATCCCGCCCGGGGCGTTCACTCGGTCGTGGGAGCTCCGGCCGACGAGTCCGGCGCTCCTTCCCCTCCCGAGAATCCCGGTCCTCCTGGAGTCCTCCGATGCGTTCGCAAGACGTCGCGCGCCTGTTCACCACCCCGGTGAACGCGCCTGCCTACGCCCCCACCCGGTACCGGTTCACCGACCGCGAGTACCTCAACATCACCTATCGCACCGATCCCGAGGCCCTGCGCCGGATCGTCCCCGAGCCGCTGACCGTCACCGAGCCGCTGGTCCGCTTCGAGGTCATCCGGATGCCGGACGTGACGGGCCTGGGCGACTACACCGAGGCCGGCCAGCTCATCTCCGTCGAACACGACGGTGAGCACGGTGAGTTCAACCTGGCGATGTACGTCGACAGCGTGCCCGCGATCAGCAGCGGCCGTGAACTGAGCGCGTACCCGAAGAAGTTCGGCTCCCCCGTGCTCCGCGTCGACTCCGACACGCTGGTCGGCACCCTCGACTACGGCTCGCTGCGGGTGGCCACCGCCACCATGGGCTACAAGCACGACCCGATGGACCCGGACGAGGCCCGCGCGGAGATCCGTACGCCCACGTTCATGGTCAAGACCGCGCTCGGCTACGACGGCACGCCGCGCATCTGCGAGCTGGTGCGTACCCGGATCGACGACATCACGGTCAAGAGCGCGTTCCGCGGCCCGGCCCGGCTGCAGCTCTTCGCCCACGCGCTGGCGCCGCTCGCGGACCTGCCCGTCCTGGAGGTCGTCGGCGCGAGCCATATCGTCGCCGACCTCACCCTCAGCCCCGCCGAGGCGGTCCACGACTACCTCGCCGACTGAGGGCTCCCGGCACCGACATCGTCGGCATCGGTATCGGCATCACAGACATCAAGAGAAGCGTGAAGACCATGGACAACAGCACTGAACCGGCAGCCGTGGACGCCGTCCGCCTCCCGGGCGGGCGCCGGCGGGCCACGATCATCGGCGGCGGGGTGATCGGCATCTCCTGGGCCGGCCTGTTCCTCGCCCACGGTATGGACGTCGTCGTCAGCGACCCGCGCCCCGACGTGGAGAAGCTGGTCCTCGACGGCCTGGCGGAGATCGTCCCGGGCCTGGCCGGACTGGGGCTGCCCACCGAGGGCCTGACCGGCCGGCTGCGCTTCGAGGCCGACCTCGCCACCGCCGTCGCGGACGCCGACGTCGTCCAGGAGAACGGGCCCGAGCGCCTGGAGGTCAAGCAGGAGATCTGGCAGACCGTCGAGCGGGCCGCGCCCGCCCACGCGCTGCTGGCCACCTCCACCTCCGGCATCCCGGCCACCGCCATCGCGCAGGCGATGCGGCAGCCCGAGCGTCTGGTCGTCGGCCATCCCTTCAACCCGCCGCACCTGGTGCCGCTGGTGGAGATCGTGCCCGGAGAGCGGACCTCCCGGGCCGCCGTGGAGCAGGCCCGCGACTTCTACACGGCGCTGGGCAAGCGGCCGCAGGTCCTGCACAAGGAGATCCCCGGCTTCGTCGCCAACCGGCTGCAGTCCGCTCTCTTCCGGGAGGCCGTGCATCTGGTGGCCGAGGGAGTGGTGACCGAGCAGGAGCTCGACGACATCGTCACCGCCTCCATCGGTCTGCGCTGGGCCGTGGCGGGCCCCTTCCGCACCTTCCACCTCGGCGGCGGCCCCGGCGGCCTGCCGCACTTCATCGAGCACCTCGGCCGCGCCATGGAGGCCACGTGGCCGGGCCTGGGCAGCCCCGCCTTCGACGGGGCCACCGTCGCCCGGCTGACCGAGCAGGCCCGGCAGGCCTTCGGCGATGTGCCGGTCGGTGAGCTCGCGGCCCGCCGCGACCGCGCGCAGGTCGCCCTGATGCGCGTCCTCGGCGATGTCCCTGGCGATGTCCCCGGCGATGCCTGCGCCGATGTCCCCGGCGCACCTGCTCCCACCCGCGACTGACCTTCCCTCCACCGAACCTCACGCATCCGGGAAACGGAAACGACGCACCATGTCTCTCACCGACAGGATCACCCAGGCGATCGCCGCCCCCGCGACGGACGACGCGTTCGACGTCCATGCCGAAACGGCCGACGTCCTGGCCGGTATCGGGCTGAAGCCCGAGGACACCGGTGGCACGATCACGTACTACGGAGCCGACCCGGTGGTGCCCAGCACCCTGCGGCTCGGCGCCGCCTCCGGCATCGCCCTCGTCGCCAAGTCCGCCGCCATCGCCGCGCTGTGGCGGCAGCGCGGCGGCTCGGGCCAGGACATCGCGATGGACCTGCGGGTGGGCCCGCACCGGCTCTGCCCCTTCTACGACCAGAAGTGGGAGCTGCTCAACGGCTATCCCGCCGGCACTCCGTCCATCCCCAACATGGCCTATGCCAACGCGTTCTACCGGACGGCCGACGACCGCTGGATGATGCCGTTCAACATCTACCCCAACATCAAGCAGGCCGCGCAGAAGCTGCTGGGCGCACCGGAGGTACCCGAGGCGGTCGCCGCCGCTATCGCCAAGTGGGACGCCCGCGAGCTGGAGCGGGCCGGGGCCGAGGCCGGCGCGGTGATGCCCATGGTCCGTACGCCGAGCGAGATTCTGACGGAGCGTCAATACACCGACCACCTCGCGCACATGCCGCTGGTGGAGATCACGCGCGTCGGCGACAGCGTGCCCGAGCCGCTGCCCGAGGGTGCGGCGGCGCCGCTGGACGGGGTGCGGGCGCTGGGCATGGGCCACATCATCGCGGGCGCCGGCGCGGGCCGGGCGCTGGCCCTGCACGGGGCCGACGTGCTCAACCTGTGGCGGCCGAACGAGCTGGAGCACGACGTCACGTACCGGACGGCCAACGTCGGTGTCCGCTCGGCGACGGTGAGCCCGTACACCCCCGAGGGCCTGGCCCGCATCCATGAACTCCAGGCGGGGGCCGACGTCTTCTTCGCCAACCGCCGCCCCGGCTTCCTGGAGTCCGTCGGGCTGTCGGAGGACGAGGCGATCGCCCGGCGGCCGGGCCTGGTGTACGCGACCGTCTCGCTGAACGGGAGGAGCGGCCCCTGGGCCGACTACCTCGGCTTCGACCAGACCGCGGGCGCGCTGACCGGGCTGCTGCACCTGGAGGGCGACGGCGACAGGCCGGCTCTGCCGCCGATCACGGTGGTCAACGACTACCTGGTCTCGTGGTTCATGACCGCCGGCATCGTGGAGGCCCTGCGCCGCCGCGCCGTCGACGGCGGCAGCTACCGCGTCCACGTCTCCCTGTCCCGGGTCGCCCTGTGGATCCTGAGCATGGGCGTCTTCGACAAGGCGTACGCCACCGCGATCGCCGGTACCGGTGAGGAGCACGCCTACCCCGCCCCGGAGACCTTCACCGCGCAGACCCCGCTCGGCCATTACCAGGGCGTCACCGACCAGGTGCGGATGTCGGAGACCCCGGGTGCGTACCGGCAGATCCTCCTCCCGCGCGGCGCCTGCCGCCCGGAGTGGCTGCCCCGCGGCTGACCGCCGGCCACCTTCCCCGGCCCGCCCGGCCGGATCGGCACCACGGACCGATCCGGCCGGGCCCGCTCTGTCCGCGGGCCCGACCCTATGGAGCGATTCAGGGTTCCTCAGAGGCCGAGGTCGGTGAAGAACCGGTAGCCGGTGGGGTCACCGGGCATCTGCCAGTGGAAGCCCTGCTCGAAGAAGCAGGCGACGAGGTTGGTGGCGGCGAAGGCCGCGATCAGGACCAGGGTGACGGTGGCGGCCTTGCGCAGGAGAGGGGAGGCCCCGGCGGCGTCCAGGGGCTCGGCCTGCGGGGTGAGGAACAGGGCGGCCCCAGCGGCGAGGGCGGCGCCGAGGAAGGCGATCAGGGCCCAGGTGTACAGGTGCAGCCCGAACAGGGCGCCGGCGTAGCCGGGGTCCGGGGGCACGATGTGCATCAGAACCTGGGCGGCGGAGACGGTGGACCCGGTCAGGGCGGCCATGATGGCCCAGCCCCAGCCGGAGGCCCACTCCTTCGTGGTCACCTCGCCCTTGCGGGAGCGGGCGATGATCCATGCTGGGCCCAGCGCGCTGAGCAGGAAGAACATCCGCTGCAGCAGGCACAGCGGGCAGGGGTACTCCCACAGCCCGAACTGGAAGAAGTACGCACCGGCAAGGGTGCCGCACATGCCGATGACGTAGGCATGGGCGAACCAGAGGCCCAGGCGGTTGGGGAGCCGGGCCGAAGTGCCGGTGGCGGGGGTCGGGGTGATGGTGCTCATGGTGAGGTCTCCTCCTCCGGAAAACTCGGTGGCTCAGAGGGCGAGGCGGAAGGTGTGGTCGATGACGTGGGGGAGGAACGCGAGCGCTGTGACGACAAGGGTTCCTGCCCACAACAGCATCCGTGACCGGTCCGACCAGTCGCGTAGCACCGCCAGGACGCATATGGCGATCAGGAGGAAGAGAAGGGTGTACATGGTGTCCCTGCATCGTTGGAAGGTCTCGGCTTCACCTTCCGCCGGGGCGCCGGGTGCGGCTAGTGGCTATGAGTCGATGGACCCATAGAACGCCTTTATGCCCTGCACGCGGGGCGCGTTCCAGATCACGACCACCCGGCGGCGCTGCCCGGTGGAACGGCCCCCGCTCGGGCCCCTTCACACGTCGGTCCGGGCGACCGGGGAGAGGAGCTCCAGCAGTGGGCCGTGAAGGGTGGGGGAGGCCGCGAGGAAGCTGTCGGAGGCGGGGGTCCAGGGTGGTGAGGAGATCAGCGCGGTGGTCGTGCCGAGCCCCGGGGACCGGGACCGGCTGCTCTACCGGCAGCTCCCGGCGACGCAAGCGGTCACCGCCAGCACCGTGCACGCCGTGCTGCACGTGTACGCGGACGCCGCGCACTGGCGGGCCGGGTGGCTCGACGAAGCGCAGGTGGACGCCTTGGCCCCGGTACATGTGACAAACTGTCAACAATCCTCAGCAGTTGATGAGTTGGATCGGTCGCTGCTCGCCGCACTCGACCGCGACGCGCGTGCCTCGCACGCCGCGCTCGCCGCGACGGTGGGCGCACCCGAGAGCACCGTCCGGCGCCGGATGGGACGGCTGGTGGAGTGCGGCGCCCTGCGTACCCATGTCACCGTCGATCCACGGCTGTTGGGCCTGGCCGTGGACGCCAACCTGTGGCTGGACGTGCCGCCCGCGCGGCTGGCGGAAGCAGGGCGGGTCCTGGCCGCGCACCCGCAGGTGCACGGAGTGCTGGCCACCAGCGGACCGTCGAACCTCCTCGTGGCGCTGTTCTGCGCGGATCTCGGCGGGCTGTACCGCTTCACGACCGAGGTGCTCGCCCCGCTCGGCATCTCCCGGGCGGAGACGACCGTGGTGGGGCGGGCGGTCAAACGGGCGGGGAGCCGGCTCTGACGCGATGCCGCGTCAGAGGGCGGGAGCGGGGCGGCCGGGTCGTCCGTTCGGCCCAGTGCTGTTCGCGCGTGCCCCCGGTCGCTCCCGCGCGGCGGTCGTATCTCTGGCAAGGGTCGCCGCGGCGGCGCACCATGAGACGGGTGGCCGAACGCGAGGAGGGCCCGGTGGTGGCCGGTGTCCGGTGGAAGGGGCCCGGAGATGCCGAGTGGAGCGGATGACGGCCCGACCACCCTGGCCTGGGTGGTCGATCACACCGCGCCCGCCGCGGAGCGTCCGCTGCGCTGCGTGGAACGCGCCCTCGACCCGCCGGGGCCGACCGGGCTGCTGATCGAGGTGCGTGCCTGCGGGGTGTGCCGCACCGACCTGCACCTCGCCGAGGGCGACCTGGCACCCCGCGTCCCGCGCTGCACCCCGGGCCACGAAGTCGTCGGCCGGGTGCTCTCGGCGGGGCCCGAGGCCGAAGGGTTCGCCGAGGGCGACCGGGTCGGCATCGCGTGGCTGGCGGGCACCTGCGGCACGTGCCGTTCCTGCCGGGCGGGCCGGGAGAACCTCTGCCCGAACTCCCGTTACACCGGATGGGACGTCCACGGGGGCTACGCCCAGCACGCCGTGGCCGACGCCCGCTACGTCTACCACCTGCCCGAAGGCCCGCCCGACGAGGAACTGGCACCCCTGCTGTGCGCCGGGATCATCGGCTACCGGGCCCTCGCCCGCGCCGCGCTGCCGCCCGGCGGCCGGCTCGGCATCTACGGCTTCGGCGCCTCCGCCCACCTGACCGCCCAGCTGGCGATCGGCCGCGGCGCCACCGTCCACGTACTGACCCGCGCCGAGCAGTCGCGCCGCCTGGCCCTCGACCTCGGGGCCGCCTCCGCGTCCGGGGCGTACGACACGCCTCCCGAGCCCCTCGACGCGGCGATCCTCTTCGCGCCGGTCGGCGACCTCGTCCCCGTCGCCCTCGCCGCGCTCGACCGCGGCGGCACGCTGTCCGTGGCCGGCATCCACCTCACGGACATCCCGGCCCTGAACTACCAGCGGCACCTCTTCCAGGAGCGCGCGCTGCGCAGTGTCACCGCCAACACCCGTGCCGACGGCCGTGCTTATCTCGCCGAGGTGGCCCAGCGCCCGCCCGTCGTACACGTCCAGCGCTATCCGATGAGCCGCGCCGACGACGCGCTCGCCGACCTGGCCGCGGACCGGGTCACGGGAGCCGCGGTGCTCGTGACGGAGTGAGCGGGGTGAACAGGGCGGCAGGGACAGTCCTGTGACGGAGGGTCATGTACTGCCTGGCGCGCGCAGGGCCAGGATGGCCATGTCGTCGTGGCCGTCGCCGGGACGGGCCTCCGCGACGGCCCGGCCCAGCGCGTCGAGCGGCTCCCCGGCATGGGCCGCCGCGACCTTCGCGACCGTGCGCAGTCCCTCGTCGAGATCGCGGCCCGGGTGCTCGACCAGGCCGTCGGTGAACATCAGGACGGTGGCACCCGGGGGCAGCACATGCCGGTGGTCGTTCCGGGCGAGCCCGGTGTCGACCCCGACCGGCAGGTCCGGCTCGGCGTCGAGGGCGTACGCGTCGCCGTCCGCGGTCACCACCAGCGGCGGAGGGTGGCCGGCGCTGCTCCACACCAGTGACCACCCGCCGTCGCAGGGGATGATGCGGGCCAGGCACACGGTGGCCATCGTGGGCTCTGTGACGGCGGCCAGGGTGCGGTCGAGGCGGGCCAGCAGCTCGCTGGGCAGCGCGTCGGAGTCGTAGGCCAGGGCGCGCAGCATGTTGCGGATCTGGGCCATGGTGGCGGCGGCCCGGACGTCGTGCCCGAGGACGTCGCCGACGATCATCACGCGGGTGCCGTCGGGCAGGACCAGGGCGTCGTACCAGTCGCCGCCCAGCAGCGCCGGGTCCGCCGCGGGCTGGTACACGGCCCAGGACTCGAACGGGGCGAGGTCGGGCAGGCTCGGCAGCAGCAGCCGCTGGAACTGCTCGGCACCGGCGCGGACCTGGCCGTACAGGCGGGCGTTCTCGATGGCGACGCCCGCCGCGCCGGCCAGCGCCACCACCACGGCCTCGTCGTCGGCGTCGAACGAGCCGCCGTCCTCGCGGTCGGTGAGGTACAGGTTGCCGTAGACCTTCCCGCGCAGGGTGATGGCGACCCCGAGCAGCGAACGCATCGGAGGGTGACCCGGCGGGAACCCCGTGGCCTGCGGGTGCGCGGCGATCGCGTCGACGCGCAGCGGCCGCGGGTCGCTGATGAGCAGGCCCAGGAGCCCGCGTCCGTGGGGGAACGCCACTCCCGCCAGCCGCTCCGTCTCCTCGTCGCTCAGCCCGACGGGGATGAACTCGGCGAGCTCGGTGCCCTCCTCGTCCAGCACGCCGAGGGCGCCGTAGCGGGCGCGGACCAGCTCCATGGCGGTGGTCACGATGCGGTGCAGCACCACGGGGAGTTCGAGTTCCCCGCTGATGGTGAGTATCGCCCCCAGGAGACCGCGCATCCTCTCCTGCGTGCGGGCGAATTCGGCCAGTTGGTCACCGAGCCGGTCGAGATCCGCGTCCAGGGCCGGCCCATGGGCCGGGAGTCCGTGACGTGTGTGTTCGTCGTTCGCTTTGCTGGCTGCCACTGGTCAGAGACTAGTGACTCGATGGCCGGAGTGTGGTGGATCCACGAGGTAAGAATGTTCGGCGAGTACCGCATCCTTGTTCGGGCTTGACGCACCGTCCGGTTCAGCCGAGGCAGTCGCGGTAGACGGCCGCGTTCTCCTCGATCTCCCGGGACAGGTCGAACCGGGTCAGCACGGCCTGACGGGCCTGCTCGGCGATGGCCTTCCGGTCGGCGGCGAGCATGGTGAGAATCCCGTCGGCGACCGCCCGCGCGGAGCCGGTGACCGGTACCAGTACGGCTTCCACACCGTCCACGACCATCTCGGGCACCGCTCCCACAGCGGTGGCCACCACGGGCGTCCCCGCCAGCATGGCCTCCAGCACCGCGTTGGGGCAGCCCTCGTGCAGCGAGGGCAGGACGAAGACGTCCATGCCGCGCAGGTGCCGCAGGGCGTCCTCCCGGGGCAGCCACCCGGTGAGGACGGTGCGGTCGGCGATACCGGTGGCGGCGACCAGCTCCGGCAGCGCGGAGACGTCCTCGCGCATCTCCCCGGCCAGCACCAGACGGGCGTCCGGGTGCCGCTCCAGCACCGCGGGGAAGGCCTGGACCAGCAGGTGGACGGCCTTCTTGGCGCGCAACAGCCCGAGCGTGCCGACGACCGGCGCACCGGGGACGCGGACGGTGCCGGGCCGGTAGGCCGCGGGCGCGATGCTGTTGAGCACCACGGTGGTGCGCGGTCCGCAGCCGGTGAGGATGTCGGCCCTGCGCGCCGCCTCACCGCTCACCGCGATGATCCGGGTGGCGTGGGACAGCGCCCACTGGAGCCGCGGCAGCCGGCCGCGGTCGAAGACGTCGCCGTAGATGTCGTTGCCCCGGATGCCCACCACCGAGGGCACTCCGCAGTCGGCCGCGGCCCAGGCCGCGTGGTACCCGGCGGAACCGGCGTAGAAGCCGTGCAGCAGGGCGTACCGGCGACGGCGCGCCAGCGTCACCAGGGCCTGCTGGACCGCCAGTTCACCCTCGGGACCCGGCGGCGTCGCCCCGTCGGGAACCAGATCGAAGAAGCAGACCCCGTGATCCGTCCCGTGCGGCTGCTCGGGCAGGGGACCGGCGCCCGCCGGCGCCCTGTCGGCGGGGCGCAGGGCCACGACGTCCACGGCGAACCGGCCGTCGGCGTCCAGCCCGCGGGCCAGCCGCAGCACGCTCGTGCCGATGCCCCCGTTCTGCCCCGCCACACCACTCAGCACGAGGGCGACACGGGGCCGCGAGCCGGTCATGGGCGACTCCCGGAGGCATCGGGGAACGCCGTGCCGATGTCTTCAGGGCCTTCAGGGTTTTCCGGGCCTTCTGGGACTTCTGTGTTTTCCGGGTCTTCCGGCCGGACGGCTTCGCGGACCATGCCGCTCATTGTGACCACGCGGTCGCGGACCGTCCATGGCGCTTCCCGCCGCCGGGAGGCCGATGTGTACGTACGTACCGTGGCCATGCCGCCTGGTTCGGCCGTCGCGGAACCGTCCTCACCGGCGCCCGCCGGTACGCTCGTACTGTAACGAAGACCGATGCGACGGCCCGGAGGGCGGCTCATGACCAGTGCGGGTGCACCCAGGCGGCGGCGGGATCCGCAGCGGCGGATCGAGGAGATCGCCGCCGCCACCGAGCAGGTCATCGCCGAGCGCGGCATCGAGGGCCTGACCCACCGGGCCGTCGCGGAGCGGGCGGGGGTGCCGCTCGGGGCGACGACGTACCACTTCGCGACGAAGGACGACCTCATCCAGGCCGCGCTCACGCGCTGCGTCGACCGCTTCGCCGTCTACCTCGACGACTGGGTCGCCCAGCGCCCCGGCCTCACCGCCGAGCAGCTCACCGTGCTGCTCACCGACGCCCTCATGCGGTGCTTCGGGCCCGAACGCGACCAGCAGGTCATGGAGTTCGAGCTCTACCTGGCCGCCCTGCGCCGCCCGGCCCTGCGGCCGGTGGCCGACCGGTACATGGAGCTGAGCGCCGCCGCCCTCGCGCACTACACCGACCTCCTCACCGCCCGCGCCGCCGCCGTCGCCGCCAACGGGCTCACCCTGCGCGGCCTGGCCGCCAGCCGGTCGCCCACGCGCACGGAGGTCGAGGACGTCCTCCGCCGCATCCTCACCCCCAACCCCGCGCTCCCGGTGCCCGCCACGGAGTCCTGACCGGGGCGGCGCCGTCGCCAGGGCGCGGTCCGCCGATCGAGTTGACGCATCAACCACTGCTCCGTAGGGTCACGGTTGACACGTCAACCATGGGAGGTTCCCCAATGTCCCGAAAGAACCGCAAGACGGCCGTGCGCATCGGCGCCGGAGTGCTGCTGTCCGCCGCCGCGCTCGGAGTGAGCCCGGCGGCGGCGCAGGCCGCGCCGCACCGGATACCGGGCAAGGCCGCCGCGAGCCGGGCGAGCGAGCCGAGGTTCGCCGACCGCACCCTGGAGATCTCCTACGACAACGGCTTCCGGTTCCGGCTCGACTTCCAGGGCGACCGGACCGCCCACTGGAAGGTCCTCGCGGGCCAGGACCCCGCGGAGGGCACCGTCACGGTCGACCACCGCGAGGAGGCCCCCGGGGTCTACCGGCTGAAGTGGACCGAGGCCGACGGCACGACCGTCGAGCAGGTCCAGAACTGGCGCGACCGCACGGTCACGGCAGTCATCGAGTTCGACAACAACGGCACCAAGGAACGCCTCGACCTCAGGGGCACCTTCAAGACCGTGTGCTGAAGCCGTCATGGTTCCCGGTCCGGCCCCCGCATCACGCTGGAGGGCGGCTCGCCCGGTTCACTAGGGTGAACCCGTGAGCGAGACGAAATGGCTGGACCGGGACGAGACGCGGGCGTGGCGGGGATACATCGCCATGAGCGAGATGCTCGAGGCGCGCCTCGGACAGGACCTGCGCAAGGCCGGCCTGTCGAGCGCCGACTACACGGTCCTCGTACTGCTCTCCGAGGCGAAGGGCCGCCGCATGGGGCTGGGCGAACTGTGCGCCGAGGCCCAGTGGTCCAAGAGCCGGGTCTCCCACCAGATCCGTCGCATGCAGGAACGCGGACTGGTGGAACGGACGGACGACGCGGCCGATCCGCGCCGGGCCCACGCCGTACTGACCGACCGGGGCGCGGAGATCCTGCGCGCCGCGGCGCCCGCGCACGTGGACGCCGTCCGGCGCTACTTCCTGGACCACCTCACGCGCGAACAGCAGGAGTGCCTCGTCGACATCGCGCTCAGTGTCCTCCCGCACCTGAGCCCCGCACCGCTGCCCCCCGAACTCCGGAGCGGGAAGAGCGACCGCTGATCCCGCTCCGGCGACTCCGCGCGTGCGGTCCGTCCGCCGCTGCCTGTCCGGTTGCTTGTCCGGGTTCGGTTGCTTGTTCAGTTACTTGTTCAGGGCCGCGACGCCCGCCTGCGCGAACTTCTCGTCGAGGTCGCCGCTCGGGGCGCCGGCCACGCCGACGCCCGCGATCGGGGCGCCCTTCGCCTGGACCGGCGCACCGCCCGGGAGGAACAGGGTGCCCGGAATGTCCTTCAGGTTCGGGGTCTGGGAGAGGCGGCCCACCAGGACGGAGGTCGGCGCGTTCCAGGAGACGGCGGTGAACGCCTTCTTCTCGGCGGACCCGTACGACTGCGGGCCCGCACCGTCGCCGCGCAGCGTGACGACGGTGTTGCCGTCGCGGTCGACGACGGCGACCGAGACCTTCTGGCCCTCCTTCTCGGCGGCGTCGAGGCTCGCCTGCGCGGCCTTGGTGGCGGCGGCGATCGTCAGGTGCGTCGACCGGGCGAGGTTCCCGTCGGCGGCGTCGGCCTTGACCGTGCTCCTGGCCTCGGCCGGCGTGGCCGCGGCACCGGCGGTGGCGGCACCGGCGGCCGCGGCGACGGCGATGGCGGCGGCGGAGACGGTCAGGAACTTCTTGGTGGTGTTCATGGTTCGATCCTCGGGCCGGACCCGGGCCCCGGGCCTCGGCCCACCGGCTGCTCGCGCCGCGCGGGTCGGCCGACCCCCTTGTCGTCCGATCGGTTGATGCGGGGGTGGCCGAACCGGGTGAGGATGAGTACATATGCGCAGGTGAGGAGCGTTGGAGATGCGGCAAGGAGAGCCGGGGGAAAGGGCCCCCGGGGCAACGGTGGCACCCGGCCTCCACGACCCCGCCCCCGGCGCCGCGGTCCCCGGCGAGCGCCGGCTCGCGGTCGTCATGCACGCCGCGTTCTTCCTCCTGCTCGGGGCCTCGCTGGCCCGGTTCCTGATCCGGCACCCCGGCGAGCCCCGCACTCCCTGGATCATCGCGCTGTCCGCCGGGCTGGCCCTGCTGTACGTGCTCGGTCCGGCGCCGGGCGCACGCCGTACGCCGCGCACGCTCGGCTGGCTGGTCGCGGTGGTGGCCGTCTGGATGGTCCTGGTCGTGCTCGCGCCGAGCTTCGCGTGGTGCGCGGTGCCGCTGTTCTTCACGGGCCTGCGCACCCTGCCCCCGCGCGCGGCGCTCACCCTCGTCGCCGTCCTCACCGCCTTCGTGGTCGCCGCCCAGCTGAAGCTGTCGGCCCACGGCTTCGACCCCAACCTGGTCCTCGCGCCGCCCGCCGTCGCGGCCATCGCCGCCGCCGTCTTCGTCCATATGCAGCGCCAGGCCGACCGGCAGCGGCAGCTGATCGACGACCTGCTCCGCACCCGGCGCGAACTGGCCGCCACCGAGCGCCGCGAGGGCACCCTCGCCGAGCGGCAGCGGCTGTCGATGGAGATCCACGACAGCCTCGCCCAGGGCCTGTCCAGCCAGCGGATGCTGCTGCAGGCCGCCGACCGCGTGTGGGCGGCGGACCCGGAGGCCGCCCACCGCCACGTCCGCACCGCCGGGTCGATCGCCGAACGCAACCTGGCGGAGGCCCGCCGCTTCGTGCGCGACCTGGCACCCGCCGACCTCGCCGACGGCGGCGGCCTGGACGAGGCCCTGCGCACGCTGGCCGCCCGCGAGTCGGCGGAGTCCGGCACCCTCACCGTCCGCTGCCACGTCGACGGCACACCGCTCCGCCCGCTCCCCGACCGGGTCGGCTCCGCGCTGCTGCGCATCGCCCAGGGCGCGTTGGCGAACGTGCGCGAGCACGCCGGGGCCACGACGGCCGCACTCACCCTCAGCTACCTCGGCGACCAGGTGGTCCTCGACGTCGCGGACGACGGCCGCGGCTTCGACGCGGCGGCCGCCGCGCCCGCACCCGGCGCACGGGGCCACGGGCTGCCCGCGATGCACGCCCGGGTACGACAGCTCGGCGGCACCCTCACCGTCGAATCGGCACCCGGCGAAGGCACCGTCCTGTCCGCCGCGATCCCCCTGGAACCACTGCCATGACGCGAACCCCCGTCCGCATCCTGCTCTGCGACGACCACGCGGTCGTCCGCGCCGGACTGCTCGCCCTGCTCGGCAGCGAACCCGACATCGAAGTGGTGGGGGAGGCGGGCAGCGGCGAGGAGGCGGTGGCCGCCGCGGCGAAGCTCGCGCCGGACGTGGTGCTGATGGACCTTCAACTCGGCCCCGGCATCGACGGGGTGGAGGCCACCCGCCGTATCTCGGGCACCGGCGTCCACGTCCTCGTCCTCACCACGTACGACACGGACGCCGACATCACCCGCGCGATCGCCGCCGGCGCCACGGGGTACCTGCTGAAGGCGGAACGCCCCGAGGAGCTCTTCGCGGCGATCCGCTCCGCCGCCCAGGGCCGCACCACCCTGTCCCCGCCCGTCGCCAGCCGCGTCATGAGCCGTATGCGCGGCGCGGCCCGGCCCACCCTGACTACCCGCGAACTCGACATCCTCGGACAACTCGCCCACGGTCTCGGCAACCGCGAGATCGCCCGCGCGCTGTTCATCAGCCAGGCCACCGTGAAGACCCATCTGGGCCGGATCTACGACAAGTTGGGCGTCGACACGCGAGCGGGCGCGGTGGCCGTGGCGAAGGAACAGCGCCTGCTGCCCTGACCGGCCACGGCACCGCCCCCGCCGCGCACCGTAAGGTCAGGCCATCGGTGTTCGAAACAGCTACGGCAGTGCGCGCACGTGTTCCGTCGTGCGGTCGGGAGAAAGGCGGTCTCGCGGGTGGAGCGGGTGGAGCGGACGGGGCTTCCGCGCGTCGAGTTCAAGGTGCTGGGACCGCTGGAGGCCGTGGCCGACGGGCGGGTGCTGCCGCTCGGCGGGCCGAAGCAGCGGACGCTGCTGGCCGTGCTGCTGGTGAACGCCAACACCGCGGTGACCGCGGACCGGCTGTGCGACGCGATCTGGGGCGAGGCCCCGCCGGCCTCGGCGCAGGCCAACGTCCGCAGCTACGCGGCCGCGTTGCGCCGGGTGCTCGACCCCGACTCCGGCGGGGAGCGGCTGAGCCAGGGGCACGGCGGCTATCAACTGCGGGCGCTCCCCGACGAGGTGGACCTGCTCCGGTTCGAGAGGCTCGTCGCACGGGGCCGGGCCGCGCTCGCCGCGGGGGACCACCGGGTGGCCGTCTGTCACCTGCGGGAAGCGCTGGAGCTGTGGCGCGGCGACGCGTTCGACGGACTGGTGCAGCACGACGCCCTGCACATCGAGGCCGCCCGGCTCGAAGAGGCACGGCTCACCGCCTTCGAGGACTACGCCGACGCGCGCCTGGCACTCGGCGAACACCACGACATGGTGGGCCTGTTGCAGGCCCAGGTGGCCCGGCACCCGCTGCGCGAGTCGCTGTGGGCCAAGCTGATGATCGCGCAGTACCGCTCCCAGCGCCCCGGGGACGCGCTGGAGTCGTACACCCTCGCACGCGCCGCGCTGCGGGACGAGCTGGGTCTCGAACCGGGCGCCGGACTCCGCCGCCTGCACCGCGCGGTCCTGACGAGGGACACGCTGCTCGGCGCCGAACCCGCCCCCGTCCAGCCGGTACGGCCCGCACCCGCCTGGCAGCCGGTGCACCGACTCCCTTCCGACACCGTCGACTTCGTCGGCAGACACATGGTGATGCCGAGGGTCGCCGCACTGCTCGAACCCGCGGCCGCCACGGCACCGAACGGCGCCGGGGCACAGGCGGCGCCCGTCGTCGTCCTCGCCGGGCCGCCCGGCGTCGGCAAGACCGCCCTGGCCACCCGGCTCGCCCACCTGATGCGGCACACCTTCCCCGACGGCCGGCTGTTCCTGCGCCTCGACGGGGCCCGCGGCCCCGAGCGCGCACCCCGCGAGCTCCTCGCGGAACTGCTGCTGAGCATCGGCGTGTCCGTCTCGTCCCTCCCGGAGGCCACGGTGGACCGCGCCGCGACGCTCCGCTCGCTGCTGACCGGCCGCAAGGTGCTGGTGGTGCTCGACGACGCCCGGGACGAGGCCCAGATCCGCCCGCTGCTGCCCGGCATCCCCGGCTGCGCGGTCCTGGTCACCACCAGGGACCGGGCGGCCGGCCCGGCCGGGGCGCACCTGGTCGACGTGGCCCCGCTCGACGACAAGGAGGCGCGCGACCTGCTGGGACGCATCGTCGGCCCGCAGCGCCTCGCGCTCGAACCGGGGGCGGCCGAGCGGGTGCTGGACGGCTGTGCCGGTCTGCCGCTGGCCCTGCGGGTGACCGGGGCGCGGCTCGCGAGCCGCCCGGACCTGCGGGTCCGGTGCCTCGCCGACCGGCTCGCCGGCGAACAGGGCACCCGGGAACGGCAGTCCGGCACACAGGACACGACGGATGCCATGACGGACGCCACGCCGGATGCCACGACGGACGCCGTCCGCGCCTGCGTCGCCGCCGGTTACCGCGAGCTCGCCCCCGAGGCCGCCAAGGCCTTCCGGGCCATCGGCCTGCTCCCGTCGCTGGAGTTCCCCGGCTGGGAGCTGGCCGCCCTGCTCGACGCCCGCGACACCGACCGGCCGACCGACGCCCTGCTCGACGCGAACCTGGTGCAGGTCGTCCGCACCGACGACCAGGGGCGCCCCCGCTACCGCGTGCACGACGTGGTGCACGCCCACGCGGCCGAACGGGCCCGGGACGAGGAACCCCCGTCCTGGCGGCGGGCCGCCGTGGCCCGCGCCCTCGACGGCTGGCTCGCCCGGCTGCGCACGGCCCGCGACCAGCTCGTGCGCGGCGGCACCCCCGACGCCACCTGCGGCGGCATGGGCGACCCCGACGGCTGGCTGGAGGGCGAGCGGGCCGGACT
This sequence comes from Streptomyces sp. NPDC002537, assembly GCF_053594975.1. NCBI lineage: Bacteria > Bacillati > Actinomycetota > Actinomycetes > Kitasatosporales > Streptomycetaceae > Streptomyces > Streptomyces sp. NPDC002537. Next base: position 19,259 of record NZ_JBSFWT010000062.1, on the reverse strand, counting down.
GGTCACCGCCGTCGAGTTCGCCGCGAGCTCCGGCTACGGGGACCGGGCCGCCGAACTCGCCGCCGCCATGGAGGAGGTCTGCCACCTGCGGAACTGGTGGGACGAGTGGGAACGGGCCGCGCGGGCCGTGCTCCACCGCTCCAGAGCCGACGGGGACCAGGTCACCGCCGCCCTCGCCCAGGGCTCCCTCGCCCGTGCCTCCGCCGTGCGCGGCCGGGTCGACGACGCCGTGACCCGGTTCGGCGCGGCCGTCGAGCGGCTGGACGAGCTGGGCGAGTCCCGGCACGCCGCCTGGCTGCGGATCCACCGGAGCTTCGCGGTCGCCGACCGCGGCATGGCCCGACTCGCCCACGCCGACGCCGAGTCCGCCGCCGAGGTGCTGGGCGGGCTCGGTGACGCGCACGGCCGCGTCCTCGCCCTGCGCAGCCTCGGCTTCGCGCTCGTCTGCCAGGGCCGGGAGGCCGACGCCGTCGCCGTGCTGGAACCCGCGCTGGAAGCGGCGGAACGGCTCGGCAGACCGCTCGCCCTCGCCGACGTCCTCCAACTGCTCGCCTGGTCGGAGATCGGCCTGGGCCGGTTCGGCCGCGCCGCCCGCCACCTCCACCGCGCCCTCGCCGAATACCGCCTGCTGCGGCACCGCCCCGGCGAGGCGTACGCGCTGCTGGCGCTCGGCCGGATCCACGTCGAGCTCGGACCGGACCAGGCCCCGCGGGCGGTCGGCCCGCTCGACGAGGCCGCGGCGATCTTCACCGACATCGGTGAGCACCGCGGCGAGGCGCTCACCGCCTACTGGCTCGGCAAGACCCGCACCGCGCTCGGCGACCCCGCCCGGGGCACCGCCCACCACCAGGAGGCGATCGCCGCCTTCCGCAGGCTCGGCATGCCGTTCTGGCTCGCGTACGCGCAACGGGAACACGCGCAGCGGGAAGGGGCCGGCGCGGCGGCCGCGCACGACCCCGCATAGGGCCCGTGCACGGCTCTTGTGCGTTTCTCATGCGCGCGGGGTGAACGGTGGATGCCAGTCCACGAAGGGAGGCGCGGTGTCCGATCTCGCCGCACCCGATATCGAACTGGCCGCTGTGGAAGTGATCCGGGAGGTCCTGGTCCACCAGCGCAGACTGCGCGAGGGCGGTTGCGCCGGAAGGGTCTGCCTGCGGTGCCTCCGCCACCACCTGGACGCGGTGCGCGGCGCCATGGAAAGCGGACGGCGCATCGAGTTCGTCCTGCCCGCGTTCCCGGTGAAGTCCCCCAATCCGGCCAAGGTCAGCGGCCCCCTGCCCGACATGGCGGAGGAACTCGCGCTGCGCTTCCTCGACGAGCTGTGCGGGCGGATCGCCGAGGTCCACCCGCCGGGCGCGGTCATCACCATCTGCTCCGACGGACGGGTCTTCAACGACCTGCTCGGGGTGGGCGACGAGAACGTCACCGGCTACGCCCGCGCCCTCGACGCCATGATCACCCGGATCGGGGCCACCCACCTCGAACAGTTCGCCCTCGACGACGTCTACCGCGGCGCCGGGCACGAGGACATGCGCGCCATGCTCACCGCCGGGTACGCCCCGCCGCTCGACGAACTCCGCGCGGAGGTACGGGCGGGCGGCGCGCCGCTGGCCATGTACCGCGGCATCACCCGCTTCATGCTGGAGGACCTCTCCGGCCCGCACTGGACCGGCACCCGCTCCGCCCTCCAACGCAAGTGCCGCGACCTCGCCTACCGCGTCATCCAGCGCAGCCGGGCCTGGGGAAATCTGCTGGACGAGCTCTTCCCCGCGGCCGTACGCCTGTCGATCCACCCCCAGCCGTGCAGCACGGACAAGATCGGCATCCTGCTCGCGGACACCCCCGACGCCTGGCTGACGCCCTGGCACAGCGTCGCCGTCGAGACCGGCGGGCGCTTCACTCTCATGAAGCGCGCCGAAGCCTTGGCGGCTGGCGCCTTGCCTGTGTTCCGGGCGGGGCGTGTCACGCACTACGTGCTGGAGCGTGCGGTTCGGGCTCGCGCCTGAGTGCTGGGCGCCCAAGTGTCTGCCCGGAGAGCCCGGTTGGCGGCTGCTGGTCGTCTGTGGCTGGTCGCGCAGTTCCCCGCGCCCCTTTCGGGGCGCAGCCCCTCCATATGCGTACCCCCTACCCCACAGGAAGTGGCATGCCCACAGACATTTTTCCGATCTCGCCCTTCGGGCTGGCGATACGGGCGTCGGAGCCCGGTGTCGCCGTCGCCGGTCTCGACGTCGGGACCCTGCGGTCGTTCGTCCGGGAGCATCACCTCGTCCTCCTCCGCGGCTTCGACGCCTTTGCCGGACCGGACGAGCTTTCCGCGTACTGCGAGCGCTGGGGCGAGCTGAGCGTCTGGCCGTTCGGCACCGTGCTCGAACTGGTCGAGAAGGAACAGCCCGAGGACCACATCTTCGACTCCAGTTATATGCCGATGCACTGGGACGGCATGTACCGCGAACACGTCCCCGAGTTCCAGGTGTTCCAGTGCGTCCACGCGCCCGGCACCGGCAACGGCGGCGAGACGACGTTCTCCCGGACCACCGCCGTCCTGGAGCACACCGATCCCGCGACCGCCGGGCAGTGGGCGAAGATGACCGGCACCTACCACCGGGCCATGGAGTACTACGACAGCACCTGCGTCGCGCCCGTCGTGGACACCCACCCCGTGCACGGCGCCCCCGTCATCCGCTACAACGAGCCCACCGCCGCCGACGACGCGGGCTTCGTCAACCACCCCGACATCACCTTCTCCGGCCTCCCCGACGGGGAACTCGCCGAGGCCCACCGCACTCTGCGCGCCGCGCTCCACGACCCCGCGCACCTCTATGCCCACTCCTGGCGCACCGGTGACCTCGTCATCACCGACAACCACGCGCTGCTGCACGGCCGCAACGCCTTCACCAGCGGCGCCCCACGGCACCTGCGCCGCGTCCAGGTGCTCGGCACCCCGCCGCTGGCCAACCCGGGGCTGGTGCGATGACCGCCACCGGCGCGCTCATGACGGGCGAGGACTACCTGGAGAGTCTCCGCGACGGCCGCCAGGTCTACCTGGACGGCGAGCGGGTCAAGGACGTCACCCGGCACCCCGCCTTCCGCAACCCCGCCCTGTCCGTGGCCAGGCTCTACGACGCCCTGCACGACCCGGCCACCGCCGGTGTGCTCACCGGCGTCGACACCGCGACGGGCATCCGCACCCACAAGTTCTTCCGGCCCAGCCGGTCCGCGGCCGAGCTCGTCGAGGCCCGCGAGGCCATCGCCGCCTGGGCGCGGATGGGCTACGGCTTCCTCGGCCGCACCCCCGAGTACAAGGCGTCCTTCATGGCGGGCCTCGGCGCGGGCGCCGACTACTACGGGCCGTACGCCGCCAACGCCACCGCCTGGTACCGGGAGTTCGCGAGCAAGGCCCTCTATCTCAACCACGTCATCATCAACCCGCCCGTCGACCGCAAGCGGGCCGTCCACGACATGGAGGACGTCTTCGTGCACGCCGTGCGCGAGACGGATGCCGGAGTGGTCGTCAGCGGGGCGAAGATGCTGGCCACCGGCTCCGCCATCACCAACGCCGGGTTCGTCGCCCCCGTCGGCTCGGCGGCCCTCGCCCCCGGCAGGGCGGAGGCGTTCGCCCTCGTCTTCTTCGTCCGCATGGACAACCCCGGGGTGAAACTGGTCTGCCGCACCCCGTACGCGCGGGGTGGCAGCCCCTTCGACTACCCGCTGAGCAGCCGGTTCGACGAGAACGACAGCGTCCTCCTGCTCGACGAGGCACTCATCCCCTGGGAGGACGTCCTCGTATACCGCGACATCCGGCGGGCCACCGGCTTCTACGCCTCCTCGGGTTTCCCCAACCTCTACAACTTCCAGTCCGGCACCCGGCTGAGCGTCAAACTGGAGCTCATGGCCGGGCTGCTCGCCCGCGGCACCAGGGCCAACGGCACCGACGCGTTCCGCGGCGTGCAGGCCGCCGTCGGCGAGCTGATCACCATGCGGGACATGGTGTGGGCCCTCACCACGGCGATGGCCCACGACCCCGAACCCGGCAGCGGCGACACGGTCGTCCCCCGGCTGGAACACGCCTCCGCGATGCGGATGTACAACGCCCAGGTGTGGGACCGCGTCCACGAGCTCTTCGAGACCACCCTCGGCGGGGCACCCCTGGCCGTCCCCTCCAGCGGCCGCGACCTGGCCAACCCCGAACTCCGGCCGCTCATCGACCGTTTCTACCGCGGCGCCGACACCACCGCCCTCGACCGGATCAAGCTGCTCAAGCTGGTCTGGGACGCGATCGGCACCGAGTTCGGCGGCCGGCACGAGCTGTACGAGCGCAACTACTCGGGCAACGGCGAACAGGTCCGGCTGGACGCCCTGAAGTGGGCGACCAAGCGCGGCAGCCTCGCCCGCTACGAGGCGTTCGTGCAGGACTGCCTCGACGACTACGACCTCGACGGCTGGCGCCGCGGCCCCTGGAACGAAAGTGATGGTGTGTGACATGTGCGGCATCACGGGCTGGGTCGACTTCGCCCGCGACCTCACGGCACAGACCCCGGTCGTCGACGCCATGACCGACACCCTGACCGCCCGGGGGCCGGACGCCCGCGGCGTCTGGACGGACACCCACGTCGCGCTGGGCCACCGGCGGCTGTCCGTCATCGACCTCGCACACGGCACCCAGCCGATGCGCAGCCCCGAACGCGGCCCCGGACGGCTGCCCCGCGCGGTCGTCTCGTACGGCGGGGAGATCTACAACTACCGCGAGCTGCGCGAGGAACTCACCCTGAAGGGGCACCGGTTCACCACCCGCAGCGACACCGAGGTCGCGCTGCGCGCCTACCTGGAATGGGGAGCGGGCCTCGCCGAGCGCCTCAACGGCATGTACTCCCTCGCCGTCTGGGACACCCGCCACGAGGAACTGCTGCTCGTACGGGACCGGCTCGGCGTCAAACCGCTCTTCTACCACCCCACCCCCGACGGCCTGCTCTTCGGCTCCGAACCCAAGGCGATCCTCGCCAACCCCCTGGTGCGGGCGAGCGCCTCGGCGGAGGAGCTCTGCGACGCGCTGCTGTTCCTGCGCACCCCCGGGCGCGTCCCCTTCCGCGGCATGCGCGAACTCAGGCCGGGCCACCTGCTGCGGGCCGGCCGCGACGGCATCCGCGAGGAGCGCTACTGGGCCCTGGAGTCCCGCCCGCACACCGACGACCTGCCCACCACCGTGGCCACCGTCCGCGAGCTGCTCGACGACATCGTGCCCCGCCAGATGGCCGCGGACGTGCCGCTCGTCTCCCTGCTCTCCGGCGGCCTCGACTCCAGCGCCGTCGCCGCGCTCGCCGCCCGCACCCGCGCCGCGGAAGGGCGCCGACTGTCCACGTTCTCCGTCGACTTCACCGGCCACACCGAGAACTTCGTCGCCGACCCCATCCGGCCCACGCCGGACGGCCCCTACGCCCTGGAGGTCGCCCGGCACATCGGCAGCGACCACCACGCGATCGTCCTCGACCGCGCCCGGCTCCTCGCCCCGGCCGTCCGCGCGACCGTACTCCGCGCCTGGGACCTGCCGTTCAACTTCGCGGACCTCGACGTCTCCCTCCACCTGCTCTTCGCCGCCGTCCGGGAACACGCCACCGTGGCCCTGTCCGGCGAGGGCGCCGACGAGGTCTTCGGCGGCTACCTCTGGTTCTCCGACCCCGGGGCCCGGAGCGCCGGCACCTTCCCCTGGCTCGGGCTCGGCGCCCACCGCGGCCTCGACCCCCGCTCGCTGTTCCACCCCTGGTTCATCGACGGCATCGACCTGGGGGAGTACGAGGCCGACCTCTACCGCACCGCGCTCGCCGAAGTGCCGCACCTCGACGGCGAGAACGACGGGCAGCGGCGCACCCGCGAGCTCGGACACCTCACCCTGACCCGCTGGCTCCCCATCCTGCTCGACAAGAAGGACCGCATGGGCATGGCCACCGGCCTGGAGGGCCGGGTGCCGTTCTGCGACCACCGCCTCGTCGAGTACGTCTTCAACGTCCCCTGGGAGATGAAGACCGTCGGCGGCCAGGAGAAGGGCCTGCTGCGCGAGGCCGCCGCCGACCTGCTGCCGGAGTCCGTGCTGCGCCGGAAGAAGGCCGCCTACCCGTCGATGCGGCTGCTGTGGGGCGGCTCGCTGACCCTGACCCGGCCCTACCTGGAGCACTTCCGGGCCACCGCCGAGGAGTTCGAGTGGCGGGCGGGCGAGGTGTTCCGCGGCATCGCCGACGGCACGCTGACGTTCACCGTGGCCGGAACCTACCCGCTCGCCGAGGCGCACCGCGCGCACGCCGACCTCGCCGCCCGCCGCACCTCCGGAAAGCTCCTCCTCATCCCCTGAGACCGTCCCGAAAATTCCCTGAGACCGTCCCGGAATTCCCCTGAGACCGTCCCGAAAGGAGACCGCCCATGGGCGACATCGTCGGTGCGGGCCTGCTCTCGCACGCGCCCGTCATCATGTTCCCCGAACAGATACGGATCAAGGAGAACGGCGGCCGCGACTTCACCCTCGCGACCGGGCTCGAACGGCTCCGGCGGGACGTGGTGGACCCGTCCGGGCACGACGCCGTCGTGGTCCTCGACTCCCACTGGGCGACGACCACCGAGACGGTGATCACCGCCCACCCCCGCCGCGCGGGCCTGTTCACCTCCGACGAGATGCCGGGCGCGATCAACCGGCTGCCGTACGACCTCCCCGGCGATCCGGAACTGGCCGGTGCCGTCGCGGAATTCGCGGACAAGCGCGCGCTGTGGCTCGCCGCGAACGACGACCCGTACCTGCCGGTCCACTACGCGACGATCAACCTCTGGACGTACCTCGGGCGGCCCGGCACGCCCTGGCTCTCCGTCTCCGTCTGCCAGACCGCGACCACCGAGGACTACCTCCAGGCCGGTGAGGTCATCGCGGAGGCGGTCGGCCACCTCGACCGCAAGGTGCTGCTGCTCGCCTCCGGAGGGCTGTCCCACCGCTTCCGTCCGCTGGCGGAACTGCGCTCCCGCATGTCCGGCGACCCGGACAACATCGTCACCCCCGAAGCGCGCGCGGCGGACGAGCAGCGCATCGCCTGGCTGGAGGACGGCCGCCACGACCGGGTCGTCGCCACCATGCCGGAGTACCGCCGCTTCGCCCCGGAAGCCCGCTTCGGCCACTACCTGATGCTGGCCGGAGCCCTGGGCGGCGCGGAGTGCCGGGCGCGGGGCCGCCGCTTCAGCGCGTACGAGAGCGGCATCGGCACCGGCCAGGTCCATCTCTGGTTCGACCTGCCCGCGGCCGGCCGGCGGCGCGGGGCGGCCGGTTAGCCATGGCCGCGGACGCACGGCGACTGCGCGCCTGCCTGGGCCACTTCGCCACCGGCGTCGCGGTCGTCACCTGCGAGGGGGACGGGGCCCCGCACGGCGCCACCGTCAACGCCTTCACCGCGGTGTCGCTGGACCCGCCGCTGGTCCTGGTCTCGCTGCACCGCGACAGCAAGGCGGGCCGCCACCTCAAGGGCAGGCCGTTCACCGTGAACGTCCTCCGCGAGGGGCAGGACGGCCTCGCCCTGCACTTCGCGGGCCGCGCGGCCGCGGCCGTACCCCGCTGGGTACGGCCCGCCGCCGGCCTCGCCCCCCGGCTCCCCGACACGCTGGCCACCATCGCCTGCTCGCCCTGGGCGGAGTACGACGGGGGAGACCACGCGCTCTTCGTCGGCCGGGTCGAGGAGTTCGACCACCGGGGCGACGGCCGGCCGCTGCTGTTCTACCGGGGCGGCTTCCAGCGCCTCCCCGCCGAGACCAAGACCGAGACCAAAACCGAGATCGAGACCGAGACCGAGACCGAGACCGGAGACAGTGGACAGTGGACAGTGAGGAAGCGCGACATGGCACAGGACTGGCGGGAACCCTGGCGGCAGGCGGCCGGTGAGCCGTACACGGCGGGCCTCGCCGACGAGATCCGGCTCGCCGCGGAGTGCGGCCCCCACGGGCCCGCCGAGACCCTCACCCTCGCCTGCACCGTCACCGAGGCCGCGCGGGCCCTGGACCCCCTGCTGCGGCAGGAGTGGGCGCTGTACACCCCGCAGCAGGCCGCGGCCGTCGCCTCCGCGCTCTTCGCGCAGCTGGAGGCGGGCGCCGCCGCCCTGCGCGAACTGGGCGGCGCGGTGCGGCGCATGGCCGACCGCGGCGACGCCGTGATCAGCACGGGCGTCGACGACCGCCTGCACACGGCCTCCCGGGAGATCGAAGCGCACGTGGCGCAGCACGCCGCCACCGTCGTCGCCACCCTCCGGGCCGCCCGGCCCCGGCTGCCCCTGCCCACGGACCCGCACGACACCCTCGCCCGGGTCGCCGACCTGCTCGGCGCGGGCGCGACCCTCGTCGACCACCACCCGGTCGACGGCCCCGGGCCCGGCTGCCGCTGCGAGATCCGCCTCACCCGCCGCGGCGAGGAGTGGTCGTTCCACCGGGAGCACGCCGCGTGGTCCCTGCTGCGCCTCGGCGGCGGGGCCCCCGCCGCCCCCGTGGAACTGGATCTCTACGACGAGGCCGCCCACCCCGCGCATCTGGTCGACCTCATCCGCCGGGCCCTGTCCTCCTGAGTCCTCCTGACCCGGGTACGGGGCACCGGCCGATTGGGGCTGTTACCGATGGTTGGCGTAGTATGTCCCGCACCGCTATTGCGTTCTCGATCATCCTGTCGTCGCCGAGCCCAGGGCAACCGCTGATCGAATCCCTTCGGGGTCCGTCGCGTGCAACCCGGTTCCGCTCCGCGAGCCGATGAAACGGGGCCTGGCGGCCGTATGCCGGAGAGGCGCATAGGGGCTTCCTGTCCTTGTCTCCAGGCAGAACGGAACGCACATCGTGGATGTGAGCGCGGCCAACCGGAAGGGCCTCAGCCTCTTCGCCCTGATCATGATAGGGCTGGGGTCCATCTTCGGCTCCGGATGGCTCTTCGGAGCCGGCCAGGCCGCCCAGGTCGCCGGGCCCGCGGCCCTGGTCGCCTGGGTGATCGGCGCGATCTTCATCGGCATGATCGCCATGTCGTACGCCGAGGTCGGCGCCGCCTATCCGCTGCCGGGCGCCATGGCCCGCTTCGGCTCCATCTCGCACGGCCCGGTGCTCGGCTTCGTCACCGGCTGGGCGGTGTGGATCGCGACGGCCTCCCTGATCCCCATCGAGTCGATCGCCGGCACCCAGTACATGTCGTCCTGGAGCTTCGGCTGGGCGCAGGGCCTGGTCGCCGACGGCCGGCTCACCGGCAGCGGCATGGCCGTGGCCCTCTTCCTGACCGTCGCCCTGTGGCTGGCCTGCTACTGGTCGGTCGCGCTGCTGGCGCGGGCCAACAACATCCTGACCCTGGTGAAGTTCGCCATCCCGGTCCTGGCCGTCGCCGCGCTCATCGCCTCCGGCTTCCACACCGGCAACTTCACCGAGCACGGCGGCTTCGCCCCCAACGGCTGGTCCGCCGTGCTCACCGCCGTCACCGCCTCGGGCGTCGTCTTCGCCTTCAACGGCTTCCAGGCCGTCGTCAACCTCGGCGGCAACGCCAAGAACCCGGGCCGCGCCATCCCGCTTGCCCTCGTCGGCGCCCTCTCCCTGGGCCTGGTGATCTACCTGGCCCTCCAGATCGCCTTCCTCGGCTCCGTACCGCCGGAGACCCTCGCGCGGGCCGGCGGCTGGAGCGGCATCAACTTCGCCTCGCCGTTCGCCGACCTCGCCAAGCTGCTGATGCTGCACTGGGTCGTCACCATGCTCCAGTTCGGCGCCTTCATCTCGCCGTCCGGCGCCAACATCGGCAACGTCGCGTCGTCCGCATACCTGGCGCAGAACCTCGCCGAGACCGGCTTCTTCCCCAAGAAGATCGCCGAGGTGCACCCCCGCTACGGCGTCGCCCGCCCCGCGATGTGGCTGAACCTGGGCTTCTCCGTACTGCTGCTCCTCACCATCGGCCACAGCTGGGAGGCGCTCGCGAGCGTCGTCTCCGCCGCGATGGTCGTCTCCTACCTCATGGGCCCGATCGCGGTCGGCGTCTTCCGGAAGACCAAGCCGGAGCTGCCGCGCCCCTTCCGGCTCCCCGCCGCCAAGGTGCTCTGCCCCGTCACCTTCGCCTTCGCCGCGTGCGCCCTGTACTGGTCGCGGTGGCCCAACACCGGCAAGGTCGCCCTCCTCACCCTGGTCTCCGTGCCGATCGCCGCGGTGGTGCTGTACCGCCGGGGCGAGCGGAACATGCGGGCCCAGTTCGCGCCCGCCTGGTGGATGATCGGCTTCCTGCTGTGGCTGGCGCTGCTGTCCGCGCTCGGCAGCGCCGACTTCGGCGGCCACGGGGTGATCCCGGGCGGCCTCGACATCGCGCTGGTGGGCCTGTCGGCCCTGGGCTTCTACTTCTGGGCCGTGCGCGCCGGCGTCCGCGCCCACGAGGCGGGCCTCCCGGACCCCGACCCGGTCCTCGACGCGGCGGACCCGGCCGACGCGGCCGTGCCCGGACCCCGCCGGGCCGAGCCCGCCGCCCGTCCGTAGCGCCTGCCCGCGCTCAGCTCTCCGGCCCGTCCCCCGGCCTCGTGTCGTGGGTGACGGGCCGCTGCGTTCCCGGGGCGGGCTCGCCGCGGCGGGTGGCACCCGGGGCGCGGCGGGCCGGGTGGTCGGCGCGGGTGGACGAGGTCAGCTGCCAGGGCACGCTCGTCACCATCACCCCGGGCGTGAAGAGCAGCCTGCTCTTGAGCCACAGCGCGGACTGGTTGTGCAGCAGGTGCTCCCACCAGTGGCCCACCACGTACTCGGGGATGAACACCGCGACCACGTCCCGGGGGCTCGTGCGCCGGACGGAGCGCACGTACTCGACGACCGGGCGGGTGATCTCCCGGTACGGCGAGTCGATCACCTTCAGCGGCACGTCCACGTCGAGCTCCGCCCACTGCCGCTCCAGCCCGGCGGTCTCCCCCCGGTCCACGGCCACGGTGAGCGCCTCCAGCTGGTCGGGCCGGAAGGCGCGGGCGTAGGCCAGCGCCCGGAGCGTCGGCTTGTGGATCGTGGACACCAGCACGATGCCCAGCACCCGCGAGGGCCGGACGAGTTCGGCGCGCGGATCGGTGACCACGAGTTCGGCCGCGACGGCGTCGTAGTGGCGGCGGATGCCCCGCATCATCACCCACAGCACGACCGCGGCGACCACCGCCAGCCAGGCGCCCTGGGTGAACTTGGTGGCCAGCACGATCACCAGCACCAGCCCGGTGACCACGGCGCCCAGCGCGTTGATGACCCGGGCCACCTGCCCGCGGCGGCGCACCTCCGGGTCGGCCCCGGCGCGCAGCTCGCGGTTCCAGTGCCGGACCATGCCGGTCTGGGAGAGCGTGAAGGACGTGAAGACGCCCAGGATGTAGAGGTGGATGAGGCTGGTCACGTCCGCGTTGTAGAACCACAGCAGCAGGCCCGCGGTGATCGCCAGGGCGAGGATGCCGTTGGAGAAGGCGAGCCGGTCGCCGCGGTTGTGCAGCTGCCGGGGCAGATAGCGGTGCTGGGCGAGGATCGAGGACAGCAGCGGGAAGCCGTTGAACGCCGTGTTCGCGGCCAGGATCAGCACCAGGGCGGTCGCGGCCTGGATGACGTAGAAGCCGACGCTGTTCTCCCCGCCGAGGACGGCCGCCGCGAGCTGGGCGATGACGGTGCGCTGGGTGTACGAGCCGCAGTCGCCCGGCAGGCCCGTGAGCCGGCAGGAGTCCTCGGTGATGTGCACCTTGGTGATCAGCGCGAGCGCGGTGACGCCCACGAACATCACCACCGCGATGATGCCCATGATGCTCATGGTGCTCGCCGCGTTCTTCGACTTCGGCTTGCGGAAGGCCGGTACGCCGTTGGAGATCGCCTCCACGCCCGTCAGGGCCGTACACCCGCTGGAGAAGGCCCGCAGGCACAGCATGACCAGGGCGAAGCCCGCCAGCCCCGCGTCCGCGGGCTTCGCCGTGACCCCGAACGAGGCGCTCTCGGACGTCGGCGCGTGCCCGAGCAGATAGCGCACCAGGCCGGTGCCGACCATGATCAGCACCCCGGTGATGAAGAGGTACGTCGGCGCGGCGAAGGCCCGGCCCGACTCCCGTACGCCCCGCAGGTTCACCGCGGTGAGCAGGGCGACGAACACGATCGCCATCGCCACCCGGTGGTCCGCCAGCCGCGGCACCGCCGAGATGATGTTGTCCACGCCCGAGGCGACCGACACCGCCACCGTCATCACGTAGTCGACGAGCAGCGAGGCGGCGACGACCAGGCCCGCCGAGGCGCCCAGGTTCGTCGAGACGACCTCGTACGAGCCGCCACCGCTCGGATAGGCGTGCACCACCTGGCGGTACGAGAGCACCACCACCGCCATCAGCCCCACGACCGCCGCCGCGATCCACGGCGTGAAGTGCAGGTACGCCAGGCCGCCGAGGGTGAGCACCAGCAGGATCTCCTGCGTGGCGTAGGCCACCGACGACAGCGGGTCCGAGGCGAAGATGGGCAGGGCGAGGCGCTTGGGCAGCAGCGTTTCGTGCAGCTCTTCGCTGCGCATGGCGGGACCGATGGCGAGCCGCTTGAGGAGACCTGTCAGGTTGAGCACGGGCCGAGGGTATGCCGGATATCGGGTGTATGCGGTGATATGCGGGCTGCCGGGTCGGTGGTTTCGCCCCGGCCGTCCGGTGCCACGGACCCGGCCGTCCGGTGCCACGGACCCGGCCGTCCGGCGCCGCGGACGGAAGCGTCAGGGGCGCGTCAGGGATCGTGCGTGTCGCTTGAGTCCGGGCCGCCCGGCGCATTCGATATCCCTGTGAACAGCCGTCTGCGCCATGACGACCGGCCGCCTCATACGGCGACGCCCGGTCCCGCAGCCTGTTCGCTCCCGGTGCGCTGACGCACCGTTCGCACAGGCGGCCGCGTTCAGCCCGGCCGCACCCACCACCACGGCAGCCCATCACCCTGACGGGAGCTGCCGTTTCACCCGTTTCCCGGAGTGGATCACCATGTCTTCAGTTGTCCCGCCCGCCTCCCGGACCGTGCTGGTCACCGGCGCCACCTCCGGCATCGGATGGGAGACCGCCCGCCTGCTCGCCGGGCGAGGTGACACGGTCGTCGTCCACGCGCCGGACCAGGCGTCCGGGGACGACGCCGTCGCCCGTCTGGTGGCGGCCGGCGCCGACACCCTGCGGCTGCGCCTTGCCGTCGCCGACTTCTCCCGGCTCGACGAGGTGCGGGCCATGGCCGCGCGCGTCGCCGACGAGCACCCGGTGCTGGACGTCCTCGTCAACAACGCGGCCTGCGCCGCCCCGGAGCGCCGCACCCTCACCGCCGACGGCAACGAACTCTCGCTCCAGGTCAACTTCCTGGCCGCCTACCTCCTCACCCACGAGCTCTCCGGCCCGCTCGGCGCCCGCCCCGGCAGCCGCGTCGTCAACGTGTCCTCCGCCATGCACCGCACCGCGTCCATCTCCTGGGGCGACCCGCACCGCACCAAGCGCTACTCCCGCCTCGCCGCGTACGCCCAGTCCCAGCTCGCCCTGACGATCTTCGCCCGCGAAGAGGCGCCCTGGACCTCCGTCAGCGTGCACCCCGGCGTCTGCGACACCGCCCTGCTGCCTCTGTACGCGCACGAGGGCGACTCCGCCGTCGAGGGCGCCGAGCGGGTGGCACGCCTCTGCGACCCGGCGACCGAACTCGTCCCCGGCGCTTACTACGACCGCACCGCGCTCTCCCCGGCGGCCCCCGTGGCCCTGGAGGAGCGCACGGTCCGCCGACTGTGCAAACTCGCCGACCAGTTGGTCGCGAAGTCCGCCTGAAACCCGAATTCATCTCACCCGAAAGAAGGAAAAACACAGGTGTCCAAGCGCGCCCGCAAGAAGAAGGCCCGCCGCAAGAAGAGCGCCAACCACGGCAAGAAGGTCAATTGCTGACGTAGTGTCACCCATGGTCGGCGGGCGGCGCGGAGCCGGACAGCGGCTCCGCCCCGCCCGCTCCCCACGCACCAGCGGAGCGGTTCCCGTGATCGAGCTTCTTCGTCCCGCCGCGGCCACCGGGCCGTGGACCTCCTGGTTCGCCACCGGCCACCCGGGCCTCGGGGTGCTCCCCGAACACGTACGGTCCACCGGGCACGGCCGCTGGTGGGCCGACCACCCCGCGCGGCCCCGCGCCGCCGCCGTGTCCTGCGCGGGGTACGCGATCCTCGGCGGCGATCCCCGGCCGACGCGCCCGGAAGGGCTCGCGCCCCTGGCGCACAGCCACATCGCCGCCCCGGACCGCTTCCTGCCCGTCCTCGGCGCCGCGTTCGAGCGGATCGTGCCGTGGGAGCGCATGATCTGGGTCCACCACGACCCCGCCCCCGCCGTACGGCCGGCGCCCGGCGTGACCGTACGCCGCCTGACCCCGCGCGACGCCCCGGCCGTCCGGGACCTCGGCGCCGAGCCGGCGTGGATCGCCGCCAGTTGGGGCGGCCCGTACGGCCTCGCCGCCTCGGGCCGGGCCGTCGGCGCCTTCCGCGGGACCCGGCTGCTCTCCCTCGCCTGCACCTATTTCACCGGCGGCCGGTACGAGGACATCGCCGTCACCACCCTCCCCGAGGAGCGCGGCCGCGGTCTGGCCGCCGCCTGCGTACGCGCCCTCTGCGCCGACATCACCGCCCGCGGCCGCACCGCGAGCTGGACCTGCTCCCGCGACAACCACCCCAGCCGCGGCCTCGCCGCCGCGTCGGGCTTCCGCCTGATCCGCGAGTACGTGCACTACGCCGTCGGCGCCCCGGCGCACGACACCGCCCCGCACGGCCGCAGGCCCGCCCTGAGGTGACCCGCGCCGTGTCGGCCCCGGCGCCCGCCCCGCCGCCGGAGCACCATGGAACCGGTGGCCGCACGGCCACCGGCGAACCGGCGGGAGCCCGCCCATGGCAGCGCGCGGAAGACTGCGGATCCACCTCGGGGCCGCACCCGGGGTGGGGAAGACCTACGCCATGCTCCAGGAGGGGCAGCGGCTGCGGGCCCAGGGGACCGACGTCGTCATCGGCATCGCCGAGCCGCACGGGCGCCGGCTCACGGCCGCCCTGGCGGAGGGCCTGGAGACGCTGCCGCGCCGCACCATGGTCCACAGGGGAGCGGAGTTCACCGAGATGGACCTGGACGCGGTGCTCGCCCGCCGCCCCCAGGTCGCCCTCGTCGACGAACTGGCCCACACCAATGTGCCCGGCAGCCGCAACGCCAAGCGCTGGCAGGACGTAGAGGAACTCCTGGACGCCGGGATCGACGTCGTCACCACCCTCAACATCCAGCACCTGGAGTCCCTCAACGACGTGGTCGAGCAGATCACCGGCGTCAAGCAGCGCGAGCGGCTGCCGGACGAGGTGGCCCGGGGCGCCGACCAGATCGAACTGGTCGACCTCCCGCCCGAGGTCCTGCGCCGCCGCCTGACGCACGGCGACGTCTACCCGGCCGACCGCATCGAGGCCGCCCTCACCCACTACTTCCGCGTCGGCAACCTCACCGCCCTCCGCGAACTGGCCCTCCTGTGGCTCGCCGACCGGGTGGAGGAAGGGCTCCAGCGCTACCGCGCGGAGCACGGCATCGCCGCCGCGTGGGAGACCCGGGAGCGCATCCTCGTCGGCCTGACCGGCGGCAAGGAGGGCGAGACCCTCATCCGCCGCGCCGCCCGCATCACCGCGCGCACCCCGGGCAGCGAACTGCTCGCCCTCCACGTCGTGCCCGGCGACGCCCTCCCGGGCGGCGACCCCGCCGTCCTGGCCGAACAGCGCGCGCTCGTCGAGGCACTGGGCGGCAGCTTCCACCAGACCACCGGCGACGACGTCGTCCAGGCCCTGCTGGAGTTCGCGCGGGCGGAGAACGTCACCCAGATCGTCCTGGGCGCGAGCCGCCGGGGCAGGCTGTCCTCCCTGCTGCGCGCGGGCGTCGGGCAGCGGACGATCCACGGCTCCGGACCGATCGACGTGCACATCGTCACCCACGAGAAGGCGGCGGGCTCCGCCGCCCCCGGCCTGCCGCACCCCGGCCACGGCACCGGCCGCCGCCGCTTCTGGCTCGCCACCGCCGGCGCCGCCGCGGCCCTGCCCGCGCTGACCCTCCTCCTGACCCGGCTCCGCGGCGGCCCGCACCTCGCGAGCGAACTGCTGCTCTACCTCTTCGTCGTCGTGGTCGCCGCCCTCGTCGGCGGGCTGTGGCCCGCCCTGCTCACCGCCGTGGCCGCCGGGCTGCTCGCCGACTACTACTTCACCGCGCCCCGGCACTCCTTCGACATCGCGCGCGGCGACGACGTCCTCGCCCTGGCCGTCTTCGTCGCCGTCGCCGCCCTCGTCGGCACGGCCGCGGGCACGGCCGCGCGCCGCACGTACGAGGCGCTCCGCGCCACCTCCGAGGCCCAGGCGCTGAGCGGGCTGGCGACCGCGATGACGCACGGGCGGGACCTGCCGTCCCTCGTCGAGCAGATCCGCGAGAACTTCGGCCTCACAGCCGTCAGCCTCCTCGAACGCGACCCGGGATCCGGTGCCCGGCCCCGCTGGTTCGTCGTCGCGAGCGCCGGGCCGCGGCCCCCGGAACGGCCCTACGAGGCCGACGTCGAGTGCCCCGTCGACGAGGCCCTGACCCTGGCCGCCCGCGGCCATGGCCTGAGCGCCGACGACCGGCGCATCCTCGCCGCGTGCGCCGCGCAACTCGGCGTCGCCCATGCCCAGGGACGGCTCACCCGGCGGGCCGCCGAGACGGACACCCTGGCCGCCGCCGAGCGCACCCGTGCCTCCGTGCTCGACGTCGCTGCCCGCGACCTGCGGGCCTGCCTGGGCGCGGCGGCCGACGCCCTCGACCGGCTGCACGGCCGGCCCGGCCCGGACGGGGCACCGCCGCTCGCGTCCGCGCGGGCGTCGGTGGCCCGCGCCCGGCAGCTCGTCACCGACCTCGACGACCTCGCCCGGCTGCACGCGGGGGCGCTCGACCTCTACCTCCGCCCCGTCGACGTCGGCGAGGTGCTCACCACGGTCCTGGACGACCTCGGGCCCGGCGGCCACACCCTCCGGCTGTCCCTGCCGGAGGAGCTCCCCGACGTCATCGCCGACGCGGCCCTCCTCACCCGGGCGCTCACCGCCCTCGCGGCCGACGCGCTGCGCAACAGCCCGGCCGACCGGTCGCCCACCCTCACCGCGGACGTGCTGGCCGGCCGGCTGGCCGTGCGCGTGACCGACGGGACGGACCCCGGCTCCCCGGGTGTGCGCGGAGACCGGGCCACCAGCCTGGCCCTGCGGCTCTCCCGGGACCTCGCCGAGGCCATGGGCGGCACCTTGGAGCCCACGGCCGCGGACGGTTTCTCGGTGACCCTCAGCCTCCCGACGGCGGCGCACCGGGCGGGGTGAGCCTCCTGTCGCGGGAGGCTCCGGAGGGGCATGCTGGACGCAGGACTGGAGGTGTGGCGCATGCCTGGATACGTGCGGCAGCACAGGGACCGCATCGCGCTCGTGGCCGCTCTGCTCGCACCGCTCGCCGTGGCGGCGGTGCTCGTGCCACTGCGCGACACCCTCTCGAACACGGATGTCGCCCTCGTCCTGGTCGTCATCGTCGTGGCCGTCTCCGCCAACGGGCACCGGCCCGCCGGGGTGCTCTCGGCGGTGTCGGCCGCGGCCTGGTTCGACTTCTTCTTCACCCGGCCCTACGAGCGGTTCGCCATCACCAAGTCCGCCGACATCAGGACCGCCGTCCTGCTGCTGCTCGTGGGCGTGGCCGTCTCGCAACTGGCCGCCCGCGCCCGGCGCCTGGAGGTGGTCGCCATCACCGACGCGGGCTACCTCGCCCGGCTGCACGCGACGGCCGACCTGGCGCAGTCGACGAAGTCGAGCGCCGCGGTCGTCGACCACGTGCGGGGCGAGCTCGTCGACCTGCTGACGCTGCGGGAGTGCCGCTTCGAGTACGGCACGCTGCTCGGGCACCCGCCGCGGCTGGAGCCCGACGGGTCCGTGGTGGTCGGGCGGCGGACGTGGGACGTCGAGCGGCACGGCCTCCCCGCCGAGGAGATCGAACTGCGGGCCTTCGGCAACGGCCGTTTCCTCGGCCGTTTCATGCTCCGGCCGACCCCGGGGGTGACGCCGCCCCTGCAGGCGCGGCTGGTCGCGGTGACCCTCGCGGACCAGGTGGGGTCGGCCCTCGACACCAGGGGCTGACCCGAGAAGTCGTCAACCGGCCTTGGACAGGGCCTGGTTGAGCTCGACGACGTCGACCCGCCGTTCGCCCAGGAAGCCCAGTTCCCTGCTCTGGACGTGCGCGGCGACGAGGCGGGCGACCCGCTGCGGCGGCAGGCCGCGCTCCCGCGCCACGCGCTGGACCTGTTCGTACGCGTAGTCCGGGGAGATGTCCGGGTCGAGGCCCGAGCCGCTGGCCGTCAGGGCGTCCACCGGGACCGCCGACGGGGCGACACCGTCGAACGCGGCCACGGCGGCCCGCCGTTCGTCGATCGCGCTGAGGAGCGCGGGGCTGGTGGGGCCGAGGTTGGAGGCGGTGGAGTTCAGCGGGTCGTACAGTGCCGCGGAGGGGCGCGGCTGGAACCACTTGGGGTCGGGCCGGAGCGGTTCCCGGGGGTCGTCGGGGTTCTTCTTCGGCAGGGCGAAGTTCTGTCCGATCAGGACGGAGGCCACCGGCCTGCCGTGATCCTCGATCAGCGAGCCGTCGGCCTGGTGCGGGAACGCCAGCCGGCCGACGCCGGCGACCGCCAGCGGGTAGCCGACGCCGGTGACGACGGTGAACACCAGGAGCATGCGCAGGGCCGACAGGTGCTGCCGCAGCAGCGACGGAAGGTGCAGGAGCATGTGACGCCTTCTCTCCGCGATCAGTGCAGGCCGGGCACGAACTGGACGGCCAGGTCGATGAGTTTGATGCCGAGGAACGGCAGGACCAGCCCGCCGAGCCCGTAGACCCAGATGTTCCGGCTGAGCAGCGAGGCCGCGGACGCGGGGCGGTAGCGCACGCCGCGCAGGGCCAGCGGGATCAGCGCGACGATGATCAGCGCGTTGAAGATGATCGCCGAGGACACCGCGGAGGTCGGGCTGTGCAGCCGCATGACGTTGAGCCGGTCCAGGCCGGGATAGACGGTCGCGAACATGGCCGGGATGATCGCGAAGTACTTCGCGACGTCGTTGGCGATCGAGAAGGTGGTCAGCGCGCCTCGGGTGATCAGGAGCTGCTTGCCGATCTCGACGATCTCGATGAGCTTGGTGGGGTTGGAGTCCAGGTCGACCATGTTCCCGGCCTCCTTGGCGGCGGAGGTGCCGGTGTTCATGGCGACGC
>NZ_JBSFWT010000061.1:0-44105 GCF_053594975.1 Streptomyces sp. NPDC002537 | reverse complement strand
CCTCAAACGCCGGACGGGCTGAATTTTCAGCCCGTCCGGCGTTTGAGGACGCGGCCGCAGGCCGCTCCCGCCGCAGGCGGCGACGGTGGGTCACCCCACCCGCGAGACAATCTCCTCGCACAATTCATGGGTACGCAACGCGTCCCCGGCATCGAGCAGCTTGCCCGCTCTCACGGCGTCCAGGAACGCGAGGACGATCTGTTCGATCCCGCGCTGTCGCGCGACCGGCACCCAGTCGCCGCGGCGGCGGACGGTCGGCTGTCCCTTGTGGTCGATGACCTCGGCGAGGTTGACGACCTGCCGCTTCGTGTCCTGGCCGGAGACCTCGAGGATCTCCTCGGTGGAGCCGCTCAGCCGGTTCATGACGCCGATGGCGGTGAAGCCGTCGCCGGAGAGCTGGAGCACGACGTGCTCCGCGAGGCCGTCGCGCACCCTGGCCCGTACGTCGACGTGCTCGACCGGGCCGGGCGCGAGGAAGCGCAGGGTGTCGACGACGTGGATGAAGTCGTCGAGGACGAGCGTGCGCGGGTCCTCGGCGAGGCCGACGCGGTTCTTCTGGAGGAGGATGAGGTCGCGCGGGTGGTCCGCGCACTGGACGTACCCGGGTGCGTAGCGGCGGTTGAAGCCGACCATCAGGCTCACCCCGCGCTCCTGGGCGAGCCGTACGAGCCGCTCGCTGGTGGCGAGGTCGTAGGCGAGCGGCTTGTCCACGTAGACGGGAACGCCCGCTTCGAGGAGGCGGGTGACGAGCGCGGGGTGCGCGGCGGTCGCGGCGTGCACGAAGGCGGCGTCGAGGCCGGTGGCGAGGAGCGAGTCGAGGGTGGTGTGGCGCCGCTCCGCGGGGACGTGGTAGCTGTCCGCGACGCGGTGGAGCGTGGCCTCGGTCCTGGTGTGCAGGTGCAGTTCGAGTTCCGGCCGGAGGCCGAGTACCGGCAGGTAAGCCTTCTCCGCGATGTCTCCGAGCCCGATGCAGCCGACCTTCACTGAACCTCCCTGGGACGCGCTTCCGTTTGTGCAGCATACGTGTGTACGGGAGGCCGCCAGTCGGCCACTCCGTCCAGGCTGCGCAGGGCGACTCCGGGGCCGAGCCGGTTGAGAACGGTAAGGGCGGCAGTGCGCAGGGCACAGGCCGGCGCGGAGGAGAGGGCGGTGAGCCGGCCGACGCGGGCGGAGCGGCGGACGACGTCCATGGTGCGGGGCAGGCGCTGTCCGGTGTAGGCGGGGAGGGCCCGGACGACGTCGCCGTCGGTCGCGGCGAGCAGGTGGGCGAGGACCACGGCGTCCTCGACGGCCTGGCAGCCGCCCTGTCCGAGGTGGGGGGTCATGGGGTGGGCGGCGTCGCCGAGGAGGGCGACCCGGCCGTGGTGGTAGGCGGGGAGCGGTGCCGTCGTGGCGTGGAGGTCGTTGCGGAGGACGGCGGCGGGGTCGGCGGCGGCGAGGACGGCGGGTACGGGGTGGTGCCAGTCGCCGAACAGGCGGCGGAGTTCGTCCAGTTCGCCGTCGGGGGACTTGCCGCGCGCGGGGGCGTTGGCCTGCGCGTAGGCGTAGACGCGGCCGTCGTGCAGGGGGACGGTGCCCCAGAGGCGGCCACGGCCCCAGGTCTCGTGGGCGGGGAAGGGCTCCCGCGGGCGGGGGACGACCAGGCGCCAGCAGGTGAATCCGGCGTAGGGCGGCGCCGGGTGGCCGGGGAAGAGGGTGTGGCGGGCGGGCGAGTGGATGCCGTCCGCGGCGACCACGAGGTCGGCGGCCAACGGGCCGTCGGGGGTGGCGACTTCGGCGGGCCGGCCGGGGGCGCCGGGGTCGGCGAGGGTGGCGGGGGTTCCGGTGCGTACGGCACCCTCGGGGAGCCGTGAGGCGAGGAGGCGTACGAGTTCGGCGCGGTGGGCGACGACGACCGGGCCGCCGAAGCGGCGGGCGGCGGCCTCGTTGCTCGTGCGGGAGAGCCAGCGGCCGCTCGGCAGGCGCAGCCCGCCTTCGGCCTGCCAGCCGGACAGGGCGCGTACGGCCTCGCCGAGGCCGAGGGTGTCGAGGGCGCGCTGGGCGTTGGCGGCCAGCGCGATGCCCGCGCCGACGGGTTCGAGCGCGGTGGCGCGTTCGAGGACGGTGACGGCCCAGCCGCCGTGGTGCAGGGCGGCCGCGGCTGTGAGGCCGCCGATCCCACCGCCGATGACGACCGCACGGAGTTCGCGCATGATTCCCCTCCATCACTACGGATGTAGTTCCCTTCGAGGTTACTACTGTTGTAGTGATGGCGATAGGTTGGGCCGTATGCCAGTCGAGAAAGCCGCCCCCGGTTCCGCGCGCGCCCAGCTGATCGCCGACACCGCCCTCGCCCTGCTCGCCGAGCGGGGCATGCGCGGGCTGACCCACCGCGCCGTGGACGAGGCGGCCGGGCTGCCGCCCGGCTCGACCTCCAACCAGGCCCGGACCCGGCTCGCCCTGTTGGAGGCCGCGGTGCGACGGCTCGCCCACCGCGAGAGCGAGGTGCTCGGCGTGCCGGAACTGCCGGGTCCCGCGGCAGGGCGCGAAGCGCTCGCCGAGGCCGTCGCGCTCGCGCTGCACCGCTCGCTGACCGGGCAGCGCGCCCTGCTGATCGCCCGGTACGAGCTGGCGCTCGAGGCGACCCGGCGGCCCGAACTGCGGCGGATCTACGACTCGGCGGGCCGCGTCTTCCGCGAACCGCTGACGCTCCTGATGGCCGCGAACGGCTCCCCCGACCCCGAACGGCACGCCCTGTCCCTCGTGGCGTGGTGCGAGGGGATGATGTTCTCCCGCGTCGCCGGGTCCTTCCACACCGAGGCACCGGACCCCGCGCAGCTCCGCGCCGGGGTCGGCGAACTGCTGCGCGGCATGCTGGACGGATAACCCGTGGCGGTGTCGTGCGCCGGGCGCGAGGATGCGCACCATGACAACCGCGAGTGAACGCCCCGAACCGCCCACCGTCTCCGGCGAACGCACCGGCCTGGAGAGCTGGCTCGACTACCACCGCGCCACCTTGGCCCTCAAGTGCGCCGGGCTGGACGACCGGCAGCTCCGCGAGGCGTCGGCGCCGCCATCGCCGCTCAGCCTCATGGGACTCGTACGGCACATGGCCGAGGTCGAGCGCGGCTGGTTCCGGCGGGTGCTCGCCGGAGAGGCGTCCGCCGGGCCGATCTACTTCAGCGACGAGGACCTCGACGGCGATATCCACGTCACCGAGAAGGACAGCTGGGAAGAGGCGTACGCCACCTGGCAGGCGGAGATCGCCGCGGCGCGCGAGGCGGCGCGCGGCCGGTCCCTGGACGACCGGGTCGCCCACCCCCGCGACGGCAAGGAGTTCGACCTGCGCTGGATCTACACCCACATGATCGAGGAATACGCGCGCCACAACGGCCACGCGGACCTCATCCGCGAACGGATCGACGGGGCGACGGGCGAGTGACGGCGCGCGGCTGAACGACCGCGGGCGCGGCGGCCGTTCACGGAGGCCGCGGGCGCGGGCCCGGCCGTGGATGATCACACTTCACCCGTGCGGGGAATTCCCAACGCGGCTCGTCCGCCAGCAGAGTTGACCGAATGCATCGCATCCCCGCAACAGCCGCCCTGGCGGCAGCGGCCCTCGTCGCCGCTGCCGGATGTGTCGCCGTCCCCTCGCAGCCGGCCGGTCACGGCGCGGCCCGGCCGCACCGCCTCTCCCGCTCCGCCGAGCCGGTCGGCCCGGGGCACGCGCGCGAGGCCCTGGTCGACATCGGACCGGACGCCTCGGGAGGCCCGCCGGGCGACCCCTCGCGGGACCCGACCTCCCACGCGCCACCGGGTTCGGCCACCGACCCACACGACCCCCATGACCCTCGTGACCCCCGTGCGCCTCGCGACCCGCGCGATCCGAGGGACCCCGCCGTCAGGTCCGACCCGAGGGACCCCCGGCCCCCTTCGGACCCGGCAGATCCTCCCCGCACCGCGCGGCCACCGGGGGACTCGCCGAATCCGTCGCACGGTTCGGGCCCTTCGAGGACGACCGAGCACCCGCCGGAGTCCCCCGGCCGCCCCACCCCCGCCCGGGAGGACCCGCTCCCCCACAGCCCGCCGCAGGCTCCCCCCTCGTCCGCCCGCGCCGCCGACCCGGCGCCCGCCGCGCCGCCCCGCAGGGAAGCGCCCGCACCGGCTCCGCGCCAGGGCGGCTCCGGCAGCGGCGTCTGTCAGCTCGGGCACACCTACGGGCACTGGCAGCAGGGCAGCGACGCGTCACGCATCTGCGGCCAGGTGTACGGGCGCTGAGGACCCGGTCAGACGGCGAGGTCCGGGATCTGCCACGAGATCGGCTCGTGGCCCTGGGCCGCCACCGCCTCGTCGATCTGGGTGAAGGGGCGGCTGCCGAAGAACTTCTTCGCGGAGAGCGGCGAGGGGTGCGCGCCCTTGACGACGACGTGCCGCTCCTCGTCGATCAACGGCAGCTTCTTCTGCGCGTAGTTGCCCCACAGCACGAAGACGGCGGGGTCGGGCCGGGAGGCCACCGCGCGGATCACCGCGTCGGTGAACTTCTCCCAGCCCTTGCCCTTGTGGGAGTTGGGCTCGCCGCCGCGGACCGTCAGCACCGCGTTGAGCAGCAGGACGCCCTGCTCGGCCCACGGCATCAGGAACCCGTTGTCGGGGACCTCGTAACCGAGCTCGTCCCGCATCTCCTTGTAGATGTTCCGCAGGGAGGGCGGGGTCTTCACACCGGGGCGCACGGAGAAGCACAGGCCGTGCCCCTGCCCCGCACCGTGGTACGGGTCCTGTCCGAGGATGAGGACCTTCACCCGGTCGTACGGCGTCGCCTCCAGCGCGGCGAAGACCTCGCCGCGCGGGGGGTAGACCGGCGCCTTCGCCCGCTCCTCCTCGACGAAGGCGGTGAGCTCCTTGAAGTAGGGCTTCTCCAGCTCCTCGCCGAGGACTCCGCGCCAGGACTCGGGCAGCATGTCGGTGACGGTCACGTCAACAACCTCCGGGGTTCGTTCCGTTCTCACCCCAGAACTTACCGGCGACCACTGACAACGCCCGACGCGAAGCCCGCCGCCCGGGTCCCCGCGACCGTCAGAACCCGGCGTTGAGGAGGATGCCGCCGTCCACGACGAGCGTCTGACCGGTGATCCACCCGGCGGCCTCGGAGAGCAGGAACGCGGCCGCGCCACCGATGTCCTCCGGCACGCCCAGCCGCCCGAGCGGGTACGAGGCCACGACCTCCTCCTCGCGCCCCTCGTAGAGGGCCGCGGCGAACTTGGTCTTCACCACCGCGGGGGCGATGGCGTTGACGCGCACGCCCGGCGCCATCTCGTGCGCGAGCTGAAGCGTCAGGTTGACCATGGCGGCCTTGCTGATGCCGTACGCCCCGACGAACGGCGAGGCGCCCAGCCCGGCGACGGAGGCGATGTTGACGATCGCCCCGCCGTTCTCCTTCTGCCACGCGTGCCACGTCCGCTGGGCGAAACCGAGCGCCGAGACGACGTTGGTCTCGAAGACCTTCCGGGCGACCGCGAGGTCGAGGTCGGCGATCGGCCCGAACACCGGATTGGTGCCCGCGTTGTTGACGAGGTAGTCGACCCGCCCGAAGGCGTCCATGGCCCGCTCGACGGCCGCCGCCTGGTGGGCCTCGTCGTGCGCCTTGCCCGGCACGGCCAGCACCCGGTCGGCGCCCAGGGACTCGACGGCGGCCTTGAGGGAGTCCTCGTCGCGCCCGGTGATCACAACCCGGTCGCCGCGGGCGACCAGCGCCTCGGCGATGCCGTATCCGATGCCGCGGCTGGCGCCGGTGACCAGCGCGACCTTTCCGCTGTCCTGCACGCTCATCCGTCCGTCCCCCGTCAGCCGAGCGGCCCGCCGGCCACGTACAGCACCTGGCCGGAGACGAATCCGGCCTGCTCACCGGTGAAGAAGGCGACGGCGTTGGCGATGTCCGCGGGCTCGCCGACCCGCTGCACGGGGATCTGGCTCGCCGCCGCGGTCTTGAACTCCTCGAAGCCCATGCCGACGCGGGCCGCGGTGGCGGCGGTCATGTCGGTGGCGATGAAGCCGGGGGCGACGGCGTTGGCGGTGATGCCGAACTTGCCGAGCTCGATGGCGAGGGTCTTGGTGAAGCCCTGCATCCCCGCCTTGGCGGCGGCGTAGTTGGCCTGTCCGCGGTTGCCGAGCGCCGAGCTGCTGGACAGGTTGACGATACGGCCGAAGCCCGCGTCGACCATGTGCTTCTGACAGGCGCGGGCCATCAGGAACGCGCCCCGCAGGTGCACGTTCATGACGGTGTCCCAGTCGTCGTCGCTCATCTTGAACAGCAGGTTGTCGCGGAGCACGCCGGCGTTGTTGACGAGGATCACCGGCGCGCCCAGTCCGGCGGCGACGCGCGCGACGGCGGCCTCCACCTGCGCGGAGTCGGAGACGTCGCAGCCGACGGCGAGCGCCCTGCCGCCCGCCGCGACGATCTTCTCCACGGTGTCCGCGCAGGCCGCCTCGTCGAGGTCGAGGACAGCGACCGCGTGACCTTCCTCGGCCAGTCGTACGGCGGTCGCCGCGCCGATGCCACGGGCCGCGCCCGTGACGACGGCTACGCGCTGCTCGGTGGTGGACATGCGGGGCTCTCCTCACCTCGGAAACGTCGACGCGCCGACGGGCCGCGCCCGCACCGGCGGATGAGCGACCGCTTAGTACCTCTCGGCGGATCAGACGCTAGAAGCCCCGCCACCCGCTGTCAACGCCCCGCGGCTCACCGCACGCACAGCATCCACCACGCTCACCGCACCAGGAGGTCGAGGAGGCGCTCCGACTCGTGCTCGGGGTCCGCGGTCAGCCCGGTGTGCACGGGACCGGGCTGCACGACGGTGCTGCGGGGCGCGATCAGCCAGCGGAAGCGCCGCCCGGGATCGTCACCTGCGGCCTGTCCGGCGCGTTCCCCGCCGAGACAGACGCTCTCGACGGCACACAGCGCGGCCCGCACGCCCTCGACGTCCGCCGTCGGGTCGAGGGCCAGCAGCCGTGCCTCGTCGAGGTGGACGCGGGCGGCGACGTAGGACTTCGCCTGGCAGTAGACGACGACCCCGGCGTTGATCAGCTCACCCCGTTCCACCCGGGGGACGACGCGCAGCAGCGCGTACTCGAAAACATCGCGTCCGTTGTGGCGCCCGGTCACTTCCCGGCCCTTCCGTCGAGCCTGACACGCACCCACTCCGGCGCCTGCGAGGGCTTGTCCTTGCTGCGTTCCCCCATGACGATGCGGTCGCCGACCGTCGCGGCGCGCTCCAGGAGCACCTCCACGTAGGCGCGGCGCAGGGCGTCCGGGCCGTCGAAGCCCGGTTCGTCCACGAGCCACTCGTCCGGCACGTCGGCGGCGACCGCCGTCAGCAGTTCCTCGGTGACCCGCGGGGCGAGGTCGGCAGCGGCCCCGGCGAGGTCGGGGCCGAAGGTGGCCAGGACGTGGTCGGAGGCGTCGTACGCCTTGCCCGCCGCGGCCGCCGCGCCGGGCCAGTTGTGGTGCCAGATCATGGTGGCGCCGTGGTCGATGAGCCACATCTCGCCGTGCCACACCAGCAGGTTGGGGTTGCGCCAGGAGCGGTCGACGTTGTTGATGAGGGCGTCGAACCAGATCACGCGCCCGGCCTCCGCCGCGTCGACCTCGAAGGCCAGCGGGTCGAAGCCGAGGGCTCCCGGCAGGAAGTCCATGGCGAGGTTGAGCCCACCGCTGGCCTTGAGCAGCCCCTGCACCTCCTGGTCGGGCTCACCCCGCCCGATGACCGGGTCGAGCTGGATCCGCGCCAGTTCGGGGACGCGCAGCCCGAGCGCGCGCCCGAGCTGTCCGCAGATCACCTCGGCGACCAGCGTCTTGCGGCCCTGGCCCGCGCCGGTGAACTTCATGACGTACGTGCCGAGATCGTCGGCCTCGACGATGCCGGGGAGCGAGCCGCCTTCACGCAAGGGCGTGACATAGCGGGTGGCCGTTACCTCTGGCAGCATTATCCCAGGCTCCACACTTCTCTTACCTTGCAACCATGACCGACTCTCGGGGGCCCGCAGAGAGAACCGCAGTGAGCATAGTAACCGAGCGTGACAGAAGGCGAGGAGTGGCCGAGCCACCGCGCCAAAGTCACCACAGACTCCCCCGCCTTGAGCATCATCGAGGCACAGGTGTGCCGCAGCACGTGGAAGCCGTCCTTCAGTGCCGCCTCCCACTGTCACGGCTTCGCCCCTTCGGGGCGCGGAGGAATGATGCCGGCCTCGGCGATCTTCTATGCAGCCAGCCAATCGGTCTCCTCGCTTCGAAGGGGTGGGGACTCGACGCTCCACAACAACGGGCACGTCATATGCCGGGCGCGCCGCTGACCCGACCAAAGTCGAGCGGGGCCGCGCCATCCTGAAGTGGCCGGTCCAGGCCCTGCTTTCCGGCGCCGGGGCGGCCAGGGAACCGAGAGGCCGCCGATTCGGCAAGTGCCTCGTCAGCCGATGGGCCAGCAGCTGATCGCGTTGTACGGGACACCGTTGCAGTTGAAACGGCGCCCGTAGTCGCAGCCACCGATGAGATTCCAGTAGCCGTGACAGCAGGCCCAGCAGTTCCCGGTGCTGTCGCACGTCGAATCACCGTCGACGCAGTCTGCAAGGTGGGTTTGGGCTGTTGAGCCCGCCGCCGTGCGACCTGGCGGCGGAATGGTCACAGTCGCAGGCTGCCGCTGCGCCCGGACCGGCTGGGGGCCGGATGGCTTTCCGCACCCGGAGGGTTGCTGCTGCACCGCACGGAGCAGGGCGGCGAGAACCGTAAACTCCGGGCTGCCGGTGTCATTCAGGAAGACTCTCACCAGGGGGTGCTGGTGGTCGTCACACGGTGTCTGCCCCAGGGGTTGCACGGAGTCGATGAGCGAGAGGGGCAGGTTGATCCAGTTCTCGCACCGGGTGCCGAGAGCGAACAGGATCGCGTCCGGCACGTCCGCCGTCTTCGCCATTCCGGTTACGGCGAGCGGGGCGACGACCGTGCCGGCTGCGAGGGCCTGACGGAATTCCTCTCCGCCGAACGTCTTGTCCATGACAGGAACCTCACATCCCTGAAGACGGTGACGAGTGGATTTCTTCCCCTCAGAGCCCTTGATCAGTGCATACCGGGCTCGCTGCGGTGCCAACGGCCTCTTGATCGGGTTCAGGAACGAATTTCGTGAAGTGGATCGTGCCGCCGTGCGCCGGTGATGCTCCGTCCTCTTGGGCGTCATCATTCGGTTGCGTGAGACCTTGCTGGAGTTGCTGTCCCGCACGAGGGTAGCCCCGCTCACCGACACCAGGCCGCGCTTTTCTCCAGGGGGAACACATGACCTGACACCCCGTCAGGGCCGGGGCCGCGGTAGTGACGTACCGCGGTGTCTTCGCTGACGCCCAGGGCCGCGCTGCTCGCGGCCCAGCCGTCACTGGCCGCGGCCAGGTGCCGCTCCTCGAGCCACCGCCTCCCGCCGGCCCCAGGCCGCGCTCAATGCCCTGCGGGCCGCCGTTCACAGGAGTGGCAGCACTCGGTGTGGGCGTCGTCTATGGCCGGTGTGGATCCGGTGAGTCGGTCAGTGAGTGCCGCAGAGTGCCGTGGTGGCGAAGGCGAGGACTGCTTGCTCCAGGGCGTCGGCCTGGGTGGGGTCGTAGGGGTTGTACGAGAGTGTGACGTGACGTCGGCCGTCGGGTGTTCCGAGCAGCAGGGTCTGGAAACCTGTCGCCTCGCCGGTGTGGCCCCACAGAGGTCCGCAGGGGGAGTTCAGACGTGACAGGCCGAGGCCGTACGACTGGAGGGGGCTGCCGGTGCCGACGGTCTGCATCATGGCGGTCCGCTCGGCGGGGCGCAGCAACTCGCCGTCGAGCAGGGCGCCGTGGAAACGGTTGAGGTCGGGGGTGGTGGAGATCAGGGAGCCGGCGGCACCGTAGACGGTCGGGTTGATCTCGGTGATGTCGGCCGGGCCCGTGGAGAGTTTGAGGTAGGCGTGGGTGTGCGGGCCGGGGATGAAGGGGTTGTCTCCGGGCAGGGAGGTGTGTCGCAGGCCGAGGGGGCGCAGGATGCGGCGGCTGATCTCTTCGGCGTAGGGGTGGCCGGTGGTCTTCTCGATGATCGTTCCGGCGAGTACGTAGTCGGTGTTGGAGTAGTGGAAGCCTTCTCCCGGCCTGGAGTACGGGGGGTGGCTCACCGCGATGGCCACCAGCCGCTGCGGGCTGTGGTGCTGCCAGCGGCCCACCGCCAGCCAGCGTGGTACCTGTTCCTCGGCGAGGTCGAACCGGGGATCGTCCAGGTATTCGTAGAGCCCGCCTGTGTGGTTCAGCAGCTGGCGCACGGTGATGAGGCCGGCGCCCGGGACGGTTACGGTGGCGGGGAGGTGGCGCTCGATGGGGTCGTCCAGGCGCAGTCTGCCCTCCGCGGCGAGTTGGAGCAGGACCGTCGCGACGAATGGTTTGGTGACACTGCCGGCCCTGAACATCCCGTCCCCGCGTACCGGTGCACGGGTGGCCAGATCGGACACCCCTGAGGTGCCCTGCCATGTGGTGGAGCCGTTGGCGCCGAGCTCGGCCAGGGCGGCGGTCGCCTTGCCGCCGCTGACGATGTCGTCCAGCGCCTTTTGCAGGCCGACCGGTGCGGGCGCCGCCGCGGCCTGTGCGTCGGAGGCGGGGCCGAATCCGGTGGCGAGCGCGGCGGAGGCGATGCAGAGCGCGGCGGCGATCCGGGGGCCGGCCGCGGTCCGGATACGGCGGAGCAACGAGGGCGGACGTGCATCCGGCATGGCGGTCCCCCATGAGCAGTGCAAGCGGTGCAACGACCGGACGGTCACATGCCCATCCTGCAGGGCAGGAAGAGCGCGCGCCCAAGGAAACTGACTTCTCTGGCACTTTAGGGTGAAAGCAGGCGAATTCTTCTGTCATGCCGAGGAGTTCGACGCGCAACGTCAGGGCCTGCCCCATGGGGCGAGTGACGGACCCAGGAGGCGGATGTGGCCGCTCCCCGCCCGACCTCGGACGGGGAGCGGCTTGAGGCTGTCAGTGGATGTCCAGGGCCACTTCGTCCACGTAGGCGTCGTCGTACACGCCGTCCTGCCTGATGAACTGGACCCCGACCACGGCGTAGGAGGTCCATGAGGGCACGGGGCCGCTCACGGACCTCCGGCGCAGGCCGGTGGTGTTGTCGCGGTCTTCGGCCAGGACGAGGGGCAGGAGCCGGTTCTCCCACATGACCTGGCCGTTCTGGGTGCCGCGGAAGCCGAGGGTGATGGCCGCGTAGTCGTTCTGATCCGCGTATCCGCCGACCCATGCCGTGAAGTCGTACGTCGCCCCGGTCCGGATCAGGTCCTGTTGGCCGTCCAGATAGATGGTTTGCTGCATCGCCGAGATCAGCGTGCCGGGGCCACCGGCGAAGAAGTTGGCGCCGCGTGGGTCCGGGCCCGGACTCGTGGCGGTGGGGAACGGGAGTCCCAGTGTGTCGACGGCTCCGTACTGCACGACCGCCGGCATCGGATGACCGGTGTTCTCCCATCCCGGGACGGTGCCTGTGGCGCTGCCGTCCGTTGAGCCGGGGCCTCCTGCCTCGGCGTCACCGTTGACGATGAAGTTGGCCATCTTGATCCCCCTTGCGGTTCTGGCTGTTGCTCGTTTTCGCGGTGTCACTGCTGACGTGCGGCGGCCTGGGCCGGGGCGTCGGGTACGGCCGGGTCGACGGCCGTGAGTGCGCCGGGCCCTGGCCTGATGTGCTGCTGGGTGGTGTAGAAGCGGACCTCGTGCCCGTCGGAGTCGTGCAGATGCGGGAGGACCCAGCCGAGGGTGGCTTGGTGCACGCCGGCGTGGGTGTCGCCGAGAGCGGTCAGGTGCGCGGCGAGCGCTTCGAGAGCGGCCTTGTCGGGGACGCCGATGGAGAAGTAGTCGAAGCCCGCCGCGGCTTCCGCTCGCCGCGGATCGAGGCGCAGTCCGAGCCTCGGGCCGCCGGCCGGGTGCCGCAGGGCGTACCCCATCAGGGTGCCCTGTTCGACGAACTCGATCTCCACTTCGTATCCCAGGCGGGTCCGGTACCAGTCCAGGGAGCGGTGCAGGTCGCGGACCGGGAGTTTGAGGTGGTGCACCCCGTCGAGCCGGGGTGCGGAGGCGGGTACGTCTGCCACGGGAATACCTCCTTGCAGCTCCACTGCATTGATGCAGTTATACTGCAACGCATGCCACCCGACAAGCCTGACTTGCGTGCCGCCCGCGTCGCCGAGACCGAGCAGAAGATCCTCCGCGCGGCCACCGAACTGTTCGTGCGGGACGGCTACGCGGCCACCACGCTGGCTCGGGTGGCCGAATGCGCAGAGGTCGGCGCCCGTACCGTCTACGTTCGCTTCGGCACCAAGGCGGCGCTGCTCAAACGTGCCGTGGACGTCGCGCTCGCCGGCGACACGGCCCCCGTCGAGGTGCGGGATCGGCCTTGGCACGTGCGCGCCCGGACCGCCCCCACGGCCACCGAACGCCTCGAGTCGCTGGTCACCGGAGCCACTCGGATGATGGAAAGAGCCGGCGACATCCTCGATGTCGCCCGGCAGGCGGCGGCCGTCGAACCCGAACTCGCCGCCGCCACCCGTGCCGGACGCAGCGCCACCCGGAAGAACCTCCGCCTGTTCTGGACGCGGATGGCCGAGGACGGGCTACTGGAACCGGGCCGCGACCTGGACTGGCTGAGTGACACCAGCGCGCTGCTCATCCATGTGGAAACGTATCTGCTCGCCCGCGACATGATCGGCTGGACGCCGGAGAGCCATGCGCGCTGGCTGACCGAGACACTGAGCCGCCTGGCCGGCCTTCCGGGTCGTCCCGGCGACGGGAACTGACCGGCGCGACGCTGCCTGCCCGGCCCAACTCCCGCGCCCCGAGCTGGAATCGACGTCCGCCTGCGGCACCACTGCGCCCCGACCACCGCCGGATCAATCACCCGGACAGAAACCTGTTCGACCGATCAACCCTGCCAAGCGGTTGCCCTGGCCACGGAGATGGTCAGGGGTACTGGCGAGTCCGCGACGGGTCGAGGATGTCCGGCCGCCCACAGGCAGGGACTTGGCCTCGCATATGGCTACGGGCCCACCGTGAGAACGATGGGCCCGTAGCCATAGGCCCGGCAGGTGCCGGCGGTTCTTTCCGCGAGGAAGGCCTCGGACGGGGCGAGGCGGAGGTCAGCGGGTGGCGACTGCCCGCCACTCGGCCGCGGAGCTGGGAGGCAGCAGGTCCGCGGAGGCCGGGCGGTCGGCGTCGAGGACCTCCGTGGCGATCCGGACGAAGTCCCAGACGCCGACCGCCGGTTCCGCCGGATCGAGCAGTGCGCCAAGCTCGTCCCAGCTCAGCCGTGTGCCACCGGAGACCGCGAAGCGGAGGCGGGCGAGGGCATCCGCGGCGGTGACCGGCTCGACCCTCTTGAGCGCGGCGTCCAGGTCGAAGTCGCTCGCCGGGATCCGGGCCTCCAGCCGGGCCACCTCGGCGTGGGCCTGCCGGGTGGCCGCCTCCGGGTCGGCCGTCCGGACCTGCGCGAGCAGGGCGCGGCGTTCGGGCCGGTCGAGGAAGATCCCGATTTCGCGGCAGATGTCGGCCGGCTCGTCGGCGACGTGCACGAAGTTGATGATTTTGTTGGGCGGGTCGAGCACGGTCCGCAGGTGCTCGGGGCCGCGGGCCTCGGGATCGGCCGAGCCCTTGAGGTCCGCCAGCCGCACCGATCCGGGTACCGCCGGGTCGTGACGGTCGTCACGCACGATGAGCAGCAGCGAATCGGTGACGCTGTGCATGAGCGTCATGAGCGCGAGCCGGTCGGTGGTGTAGACGTGCCAGTTGTAGCGCCACAACTCGCGCATCGAGTGCCGGTTGTGCCGGACGGGTGCGCTGGCGAGGATGCTGAAGCCCTGGTCGGTGAGGTAGCGCAGGGTCCGCCCGGCGCGACGGGCGGCCATGCCGTCGCACTTGAAGCTCAGCAGGCCGAGCGGGGCCAGCGCGTCGGCCGTGGCCTGGGCGCGGTCGGTCGCGGCTGCCGGGGCGCCGGGGGCACCGAGTACGTCGAGGGCGTCGGACCAGCACTCGCGGAAGTAGAGGTCCTCGGCGAACAGGTCGGCCTTGGTGGCCGACACGGTCAGCGAGCGCCACAGCTGCGCGTCCGGGGTCCGGCTGTCACGTGCGACGGGTGCGCTGGTCATGCGGTCTCCCTCTGCGGGCTCCGGCCGCCGGCGCTCGCTCGCGGCTGCGGGGCAGTCGCCCAGGACTGCGGATCGGGGTTGGTCAGCATCTTGGGGTGCCCGGGCTCGTCGTACTCGATGACGTAGGTGCCCAGCACGGCCAGGTCCCAGCGGTCGGGGTGCGCGCCGGCCGCCGCGAGGTCCGCGAGGAACGGCCGCCACTCGACTCGCTCGCCCCGCGCCATGCGTTCCAGCCTATGTCGCGCGGCGTCGGCGGCCGGGCCCGGGGCGGCCGCCTCGACCGCCCGGGTCACCCGGTCCAGCACATCGGCGCGGGCCAGGGATCGGGTGGGGGCGGCGAAGCGTTCCCGGGCGCGGCCCAGGGTGTCCTCGTCCTCGGCGGCGAGGACGCCGTCGGCCAGGCTGCCCAGCAGTGCGCGGCGGTCGGCGGCGCCGAAGAGCAGGCCGAGTTCGCGCAGCAGGTCCGCCGGCTCGTCGGCGACGTGGACATAGCTCAGGACGCGGTTCGGCTGGCCGAGCAGGGCGCGCAGGGTGCCGGGCTTCTGCGCCTCCAGGGTGGCGGAGCCCTTGAGCGTTGACAGCCGCACGGTGCCCGGCAGCGGATGTCCGGGCTCGCTTCGCAGCAGCAGGAACAGGGCGGGGCCGGCGCCCAGCAGCAGTTCGTTGACGGCCAGCCGGTCGAGGGTCGCCGAGGTGAGCTGGTAGCGCCACAACTCCCGCCAGTGGAAGGGCTGGAAGCGGAATTCCCTGGCGGCGGTCACGGTGAAACCGTGCTCGCCCAGGTAGTCCAGGACAGGGAGCAGCCGGCCGGCGGCCAGGCCGTCCGGCTTGAGCATCAGCAGGGCGCCGTCGCGCAGAGCGGCGGGCAGATGTCCGGCCAGGACCTCCTCGGCGTCGCTCAGCGCCTCGCGAAAGTAGGTCTCACGGGCGTACAGATTCCTTTTCGCCTGACTGCGGGTCAGTGACGACCAGTCGAGCATTGTCATGAGGCCTTCCCCTATGCCGGTTCCGTCTGCTGGCATCGACTGGATGCTAGCAAGGCCCGCATTTCAGTCCCGGATCACGTGAGACGCTATTTGGGATTTCATGCGGGCCGGGTCCCCACCTGAGACAGATATCGCGCCGCGGGCACTCCACCACCCCCACCAGAAGGGGTGTTTACGGTCCAATCCGGACAGACTTCGGCGGCATCCGGGGCAGTTCGGCAAAGAAAAATCGCAGGCCACCGCACCTTATGACGCCCTGGCGGGGCTTGACGGCCACGGACGGCGTCCGGCTAATCTCCGGGGCAGCGGGAAATTCCTCCCGCTCAAACCGATAAGGAGGGTGGTCAACATGCGTGAAGCTGTTTCCACCGCGGTCCAGAGCAGCAACTTCAACCTGAAGAATGAGGTCGTCGAGCTCATTCCTTCCGGCGCTGCCGCCGGGCACGCCGTTCTGGGCATCCGTGAGCTGGAGGCCTTCCGTGCCGCCGGTTCCTTCGTGTCGGCCTCGAAGCACGGCCTCGAGGTCATCACCGGCGCGAGCTGCGAGACCGGCGCCCAGTAAAACAACAGCCGGGTGGGCCCGCTCTTCCGGGCGGGCCCACCCGGCGCCTTTCCAGGGCACTCGCCCTTCCTTTTACCCATCGCATTCGACGTCGGAGAAAAAGGTCATGACCGACACTTCATCCCGCGCACTTCCCACGGTTTCCGTTGTGACCGCGCACGGCCGGCAGCCGCTGAGCGGTGCAGCCGACGAGCGTCTCATCGACATTCTCAACCGGAACCGCGTCCCCTGGTCCGCGGTCGCGGCCTATGTGGTGCCGGAATCCGGTGGCGATCCGCGTCTTTCGCCCTCGCTCGACCGCACCCTGGCCGAATTCGAGGACGCCTCGGAAATCCTGCTGTACTTCAACCGGAACGTCAATCCGTTCAATTTCTCGATCGAGGACTTCAAGACCATCGAGAGCGGTGACCCGGGCAATGAGGCCACCGAATACGTCTACCAGCGCCTCGACAACGAGTCCGGGACGGCCGAGTCGTTCCTGAAGAAGCTGAGCCCCGAGGAATGCCGGCAGATCATCGCCGACCGGGTCGGCGACACCGTCCGCGAGCATGTCCCGCAGGGCGCGGACCTGGTTGTCGGCGTCAGCGGCGGAGGCGACAGCAACGCCCTGCTGTACGGCCTGAGCCAGCTGTCCGACCACGGCATCACCGTCCACCCGGTGATCCTCAAGGGCATTCCGGACTGGGACGCCGGTGTGCCGCGGGCGCAGGCGCTGTGCGAGAAGTACGGCCTGGAGCTCACCGTCATCGAGGCCGCCGAGGTCAAGCAGCTGCTGGGTATTCCGGCGGACTCCGTCGATCTGATCGACCGGTTCGAGCGGGAATTCCAGGGCGACGACTTCGAGTTCCTCGGCACGCTGCTGATCCGGCTCGCGCTCTCCAAGGCCGCCCGGGACATCGGCACCCCGTACATCGCCACAGGTGTGAACCTCGAGGACATCGTCTGCGAGAACCTCTACCGGGTCACCACCGGTCTGAAGCCGGCCGCGTTCCCGGCCCGGCAGATCGGCGAGACGACACTCGTGCTGCCGCTGTGGCTGTGCCCCAAGCGCATCATCGACGGCTGCTTCCCGAAGTTCTCGCTGGAGAACTACGACGCCCGCTACCCGTGCTTCTCGCTCGGCCGGAATCTGTACTACAGCGTCGTCTACGCACTGCAGTCACAGTTCCCCGGGTACCTGGAGCAGGTCGCCCGCGGCCTGTCGCAGCTGAGCATGAAGGACCCGGTCGAGTACACGTACAACGAGCAGCTCGGCTTCCACGTCGAGCGCACGGTGCCCTTCCCGCTGCTGCGCAGGTTCCAGAAGATGCTCAGCGGCGCACAGCCGACCGCCGGATGACGGGCGCGGGACGATGGGCATGACCGCGCACTCCGTGGTCGTGGTCGGCGGTGGCCCCATGTGCACCTACGCCATGGCGCATCTGGCGGCCGTGCTGCCGGACGCGCCGCCGGCCCGGCCGGTGCGGATCGTGGTCTTCGAGCGGGGCGGCCGGGCGGGCGCGGGCGAGGTGCACAGCGACGCGCAGCCGCCGACCGGCTATCTCAACCGGGTGGCCGGACAGATCGCCTTCGCCCCGGACGAGTCGAGCGACCCGCCGCGGAAGTTGCTGCCCGGCGCCCTGCGGCCCACGTTCCAGGAGTGGTGTGCCGAACGGCACGCCGCCACCGGTCACCCCGACTTCGGCCTGCGGCCGCACGACGTGCCCAAGCGGTACGTCCACGGGCTCGCCCTGCGCGAGATGTTCCTGCGCTACGCGGACCGGCTGCGGGAGGTGGCCGGCGTCACCGTGGAGGTGCGGGAGGCCGAGGTCACCGACGTGCGCCGCGTCGGCGGCGCCGGTGCCGGGCGGTTCGTGGTCCGCTCCGCCGACGGCGGTGACCTCGTCGCCGACGAGATCCTGTTCGTCACCGGGCACTCGTGGAACACACCCGCACCGGGCAGCGAGGAGGAGTTGCTCGCCGCGCACCCGGGCTACGTGCCCATGCCCTACGGGACGGCCGAGCGGCTGGCCGAGCCGGCGGTGCCGTCCGGCCGGCCCGTGGCGGTGCGCGGGCTCGGGCTCACCGCGATCGACGTCTTCCTCCGGCTGACCGAGGGCCGTGGCGGCACCTTCGTCGCCGACGCGGACGCGGCCCCGCACGGCCTGCGCTACGTACCGTCCGGCCGTGAGCCGTCGGTGATCGTCGCCTGCAGCCCCAGCGGGGTGCCCGTCTCGGGACGGCCGCTCAACGGCAAGGTGGCCGACCCGGCCCGGCTGGAGCACACAGGGGAGTTCTTCACCGTCGAGGCGGTGCGCACCCTGCGCTCCCGGGTCGGCACGCCCCTGCCGGGCGGGCGCCGGGCGCTCGACTTCGACCGGCACCTGTTTCCACTCGTCGCCCTGGAGATGGCCTGGGTCCACCACCGCACGCTGGGGGACGAGACCGCCGTACGGCGGCTGCGGGCGACGGTGGAGCCGGCGCACCGGCGCTTCCTGGCGGGGCACGGGCCATGGGGCGAGGCGGGCGCGGACGCGTTGATCGCAGCGCTCGAGGCCCCGCTCGGCACGGCGGAGCCCGGCCGGTTCGACTGGCGGGCGCTGCTCGACCCGCTGCCCGCGGCTTCCGCCCGGCGCGGCGACGACGGCGCCGACTGGTCCCGGCGCAGCGCCGACTACCTGCGCCGGGACCATCTCGACGCCCTGGAGGGCAATCTGCGCAACGCCGTCAAGGCGGCCTGCGACGGCGTCTGGCGGGACCTGCGGGCCGTCTTCGCCGAGGCCGTGGACTTCGGCGGCCTGACTCCCGGCTCCCACCGCCGCTTCGTCCGCACTCATCTGCGCCACTACAACCGGCTCTCCAACGGCGCGGGCCCGGAGCCGATGCGGAAGGTGCTGGCGCTGCTCGACGCCGGGCTGCTCGACCTGTCGGTCGGGCCGGAACCCACGATGCGCCCGGCCGGGGACGGCACCGGCGGATTCACCGTGACCGGCGGCCGGACCGGGGTCGTACGGGCGGTGGACACCGTGATCGAGGGCCGGGTCCATCCGTTCGCCCCCCGGCGTGACGTGCTCCCGCTGTACCGCTCGCTGCTGGACGCCGGCCTGGTGAGGCTGTGGCACAACCGGGGGCGGACCGGTGACGACTACGTGCCGGGCGCGCTGGACCTGACCGACCGCTTCCACCCTGTCCTCCCCGACGGCTCCGACGAACCCCGGCTCACCTTCCTCGGCGCTCCCGCCGAGGGACTGCGGGTTTTCCAGCAGAGCGCCGCCCGGCCGCACTCCAACAGCTCGGTCCTCGCGGTCGCCGCGGACTGGGCGGAGGAGGCGGTGCAGCGCATGCCCCATCAGAAGGACCCCCACCGCCGTATG
The DNA here is from genome assembly GCF_053594975.1 of Streptomyces sp. NPDC002537. Taxonomy (NCBI): domain Bacteria; kingdom Bacillati; phylum Actinomycetota; class Actinomycetes; order Kitasatosporales; family Streptomycetaceae; genus Streptomyces; species Streptomyces sp. NPDC002537. The sequence continues at coordinate 25,057 of NZ_JBSFWT010000061.1, read as the reverse complement.
CAGAAGGATGGTTGACGCGTTGACCCGACACCCCCACCACATGCGGCTCGGGGCCTTCCTGTACCCGACCGGCTACCACGTGGCGGCATGGCGCCACCCCGAGGTGCCCGCCGACGCGGGCGTGAACTTCGCGCACTACGCCGAGCTGGCCCGGACCGCGGAACGCGGCACCCTGGACTTCCTCTTCCTGCCGGACAGTTCGGCGATGCGCGGTGCCGACATGCCGGTGCTCAGCCGCGCCGCCATCCGGTACGTGGCCCAGTTCGAACCACTCACCCTGCTGGGCGCGCTGGCCGCGGTCACCGAGCGGATCGGACTGACCGCCACGGTCTCCTCCACCTACAACGAGCCTTACCGCACGGCCCGGATGATCGCCTCGCTGGATCACATCAGCCGGGGCCGGGCCGGCTGGAACCTGGTGACCTCCCAGAACCCCTACGAGGCCCACAACTTCGGCCTTCCCGAACACCCCGGGCACGACGCCCGCTACCGCCGGGCGCGCGAGTTCGCCGAGGTGGTCAAGGGGCTGTGGGACACGTGGAGCGACGACGCCTGGGTGCGGGACAAGGAGTCCGGCCGGTTCTTCGACCCGGAGCGGGTCCGTCCCCTGGAGCACCGCGGGGAGCACTTCTCGGTGCGCGGGCCGCTGAACCTGCCGCGCAGTCCGCAGGGGCACCCGGTGACGTTGCAGGCGGGCTCCTCGGAGCCCGGCCGCGACCTGGCCGCCGCCACCGCCGACGTGGTGTTCACCGCGCAGCACGACAAGGACGACGTACGTGCCTTCACCGAGGACGTACGGGCGCGCGCCGGCAAGAACGGCCGCGACCCGCACTCCGTACAGGTGCTGGCCGGTGTCCTCCCCTTCGTCGGCCGTACGCGGGCCGAGGCCGAGGAGAAGGCGGAGCGGCTGCAGGACCTGATCGATCCTGAGGTGGGACTCGCCCTGCTGACCAGCGAACTGGGCCACGTCGACCTCTCCGGCTGCGACCTGGACGGGCCGCTGCCGGAGCTGCCGGACTCCAACTCGGGCCGGAGCAGGCGGGATCTGCTGGTGCGCATGGCGGCCGACGAGGGGCTCAGCATCCGGCAGCTCTACAAGCGGGTGGCCGGCTCCCGGGGGCACCGGCAGGTGGTGGGCACGGCCGAGTCCGTCGCCGACGAGCTGGCGGACTGGTTCGAGAGCGGGGCGGTCGACGGCTTCATCGTCATGCCGCCGTCCCTGCCCGACGGCCTGGACGACTTCGTCGGCCTGGTCGTGCCCGAGCTGCGGCGCCGCGGGCTGTTCCGGACCGCGTACGAGGGCACGACGCTCCGCGACCACCTGGGACTGGGAAGGCCGGGCCGGTGAACGAGCGGGAACGGCGGGACGAGGAGACCCTCGCGGCCGAGTTCGACCGGGTGGCACAGCACGCCCGGCTGACCGTTCCGGCGGAGTGGCGGGCCGGGACCGTCGCCTCCTACGCGGAGCTCAGGGCGTTCACCGACCTGCTGCGCGCACCGGGCCGGCCTCCCGGGCACGAACCTTCCGCCGTCTATCGCGTCGCCGTGGAGGACGACCATGCCTGAACCAGGCGAGCTGCACGAACTGTCCGTCGCCGAGGCCGGTGTGCTGCTCCGTTCGGGCGCGCTGAGCTCCACCGAGCTGACCCGGCACACGCTGGCGCGGATCGCCGCGGTGAACCCGGTACTGCACGCCTTCGTGACCGTCTCCGAGGAGCGGGCGCTCAAGGACGCCGACCGCGCCGACCACGAACTGGCGGCCGGGCTCGACCGCGGCCCGCTGCACGGCATCCCCTACGCCCTCAAGGACATCTTCGACACCCGGGGCATCCGCACCACCAGCCACTCCCGGCTGATGGCGGAGCATGTGCCGGACGAGGACGCCGAGGTCGAGACCCGGCTGCGGGCCGGCGGCGCGGTCCTCGTCGGCAAGCTGGCCACGCACGAGTTCGCGCTCGGCGGCCCGAGCCCCGAACTGCCCTTTCCGCCCGCCCGCAACCCCTGGCACACCGACCACTTCACCGGCGCCTCGTCGACGGGCGCGGGCGCGGCCGTGGCGGCGGGGCTGGTCCGGGTCGCGATCGGCTCCGACACCAGCGGGTCGGTGCGCGGCCCGGCCTGCCACTGCGGCACCGTGGGCCTGAAACCCACCTACGGCCTGGTGTCCCGGCGGGGCGCCTTCCCGCTGTCGTACGCGCTCGACCACATCGGCCCGCTCGGCTGGACCGTGCAGGACACCGCGCTCGCCACCCAGGTCATCGCCGGGTACGACCCGCGCGACCCGGGCAGCGTACGGCGTCCGGTGCCGGATCTGACGGCAGGGCTCGGACACGGCGTGCGGGGGCTGCGCGTCGCCTACTCGCCCTGCTGGTTCCGGGACGACCCGGTGACCTCGCCGGAGGTCACGGCGGCCATCGAGCGGGTGCTGGCGGAGCTGGCCGGGCGCGGGGCCACGGTCCACGAGGTGGAGCCACCGCCGTACCGGCGGTTCAACGCGTGCGGGCGGGTCATCATGGCCGCCGAGGCGTACGCCGTGCACGAGGCCGACCTGCGGGAGCGGCCCGGCTCCTACGGCCGCTACACCTACCAGCGGATCGCGCCCGCGGCCGGGCTGACCGCGGCCGACCTGGTGCAGGCGTACCGGCTGCGGCAGGAGCTGGCGGACGAGGTGCGCCGCACGGTCTTCGACCGGTACGACGTGTGGGTGACCGCGACCGGACTCGCCCCGCCGCCCCGGCTGGACGCCTTCCCGCTCGACTGGCCGCCGCCTCGCGAGCTGTCCGCGATGCAGACCATCCCCTTCAACGTCACCGGCCACCCGGCTCTCGCCCTGCCCGTCGGCCTGTCCATGACCGGACTGCCGCTGGGCATGCAGATCGCGGGCCGCCCCTTCGACGAGGCGACGGTGCTGCGGGTGGGCGCGGCGGTGGAGGCGATCACCCGGCACCCGGAACACAGACCGGCCGCCTTCGCCGCGCAGGCGGCGACGGTGGGACGAGAGGGCTGAGCCGGCCGGCCCGGGGCCGGGCGAGGGGCAGGGTCAGGACTCCGTCACCCAGCCCGACTCCAGGAGGGCGTCGAAGAGTCGGGCCGTGGTGGCGGGGTCCAGGGGGCGGCGCAGGCCGTACGACGTGTCGGTGACGATCTGCTCGCGGTCCCGGGTGCCGTCGGCGCGGATGGCGAGGTTGAACAGCACCGACAGATGGTGCTTGTCCTCGGCGATCATCCCCCCGAGCACGGCGCGCGTGGCGGGCGGTAGTTCGCCGAGCATGGCCCGCAGGTTGAGCGGACCTTGCCAGCGCCGGTGCACCGGCAGGCCGGCCGCGGCCGAACCCGCCGAGGCGAGCTCGCCCGCCTCGGCCACCGGCGCCCCGGCCGCCAGCGCCCGCAGGGCCGTGTTCCGGCGCGCCACGTGACCGACGAGGCCGCGGGCCCAGCCGTCGTCCGCGCCGCCGGCGTTTCGGACCACGCGGGACGCCGCCTCCTGTTCGCGCCGGCACCAGCGTTCCACCACGGCGGTCCGCGCGACCGGATCCGGGCCGTCCGAGGCGAGCAGGTGGGCCAGGGCCGCACCGGCCGCGCAGGAGCGCGTCATCTCCACAGGAGACACCTTGTCCGGGGAATCACCGGCCGAGTGGTTGAAGCGGTCGGCCGGGTGGCAGAACTGGACGGCCGGCCGGTCCACCGAGGGGTCGGCGTACAGCGCGTGGTCGGAGAAGCCGAGGAACGGGGACGGCTGCCAGGTACCGGGGCTGTCTGCGGTGGCCGCGAACACCTGCTCCACCACGTGCTCGGCCAGGGGCGCGAGCAGAGTCGGCGTGGTCTCCGGAGGCCGCTCGACGACGAACGGCGAGCGGCACAGCGCCTGGTCCTCGCCGACCATGTCCAGGTTGATCAGCGCCTCCGGCAGACCACCGCCGCCCGGCCGGGAACGGCCGTGCAGCACCGCCGCGTTGCCGAGGAACTCGGCGCCCCAGAAGAACCGGATCGAGCGCCGGGTGCCGTACCGGGCATCGGCGCGCCGGATCCGGGCCAGGGTCGCGGCGATGCCGAGCAGCGCGGCGACCCCGGACGCGTTGTCGTTGGCGCCGGGGCGCGGATGGCACAGGTGGCCGGTGAGCCAGATCTCCCCCGCGTCGTCGTCGCCCGGCAGCACCCCGCTCACCAGGGGCATGGCGGCGCTCCGGTCCACGGTGACCTCGGCGCGCGCGACCGCGCCCCGGTCCGCGGCGGCGCAGGCGCGCCGGAACATCGCGGGGGTAAGGCTGAAGCCGAACAGGGTGCTGTGGGGAGGAAGTTCGATGCGGCCGGCATGCGGTGCGGTCTCCGTGCCCTTCCACGGCGCGTCCGTGACAAGACCGAGCGCGCCCGCGGCGGTCAGTTCGGTCAGCAGCGAGCCTCGCACGAAGGCCGCCCGGTCCACCACCGCGATCGACCCGGCCACGGCGGCGCCGACCGGATCGTCGCCGCGGACCGGGACCAGCGGGGCGACGACGCCGCCCTCCGGGGTGGCGGCGGAGTGGGTCGCCACGGTGAAGGGCTGCTCGTCGTGGTCCGTGTGCAGCACCACCGGAGCATCCGTGCCGGGTCCGGCGTGCACGGTCAGGCGGGCGCCGAGCGGGGTCCAGGAGACCGGCGCGCGAAAGGTCCACCACTGAGGCTCGCCGTCGGCGGGGAAGCGCTCCACGCCCACGTCGTCCAGCCCGGCCGCCTCGGCGGCCTCGGCCACGAGCTGTGCGGCACGCTCCAGACCGAGCGAGGCCTGGTAACGGTCGTGGGCGCTCACCCGGGCGACGTGGTCCATGACGTCGTCGATGCGCACGGTGCGGAGGATCCGCCGGACCAGGGAATCGTCAAGTATGCGGGAATCGCCCATGGGAAACGCTCCGGAAGACGGCCGGGTTGCCTGTGCTCCCATCTATACAGAGCCCGACCGCGGCTGGGCAATCGCGAATCCGTCTCACGTCGTGCCCTGTTCCCGCGCGGGCGGCGGAGCCTGGGCGCCCCGCCAGAACGCCTGTTGACCTGCGAGAACGCCAACCCGGCCGGGTGGTTCGGCATTTCACTGTCTCACGTGGACCTTGACGCGGTCGCCGAACGGACAGTTGCATTCCCCATGCCGCAAACTCTGTCGACCGACGTGGAGATTTTACTGATGGGGGATACGGAATTGCAGCCGGACAACGTGGTGCGCCGTCGGCTGGAGGCCCGTGCGCGCAAGTACCGCGGCAAGCTGTACGTAGCCGTGCGGGACCAGGCACTGGAGCTGGACGAGATCGCGCAGGCCGTCTTCCGCCGCGTCGACGGCACCGCGACGCTGCGCGAGATCGCGGCCGGGTTCGCCGAGGAGTACGGGGTGCCGGTGGACGAAGCGACCACCGACACCGTGGACTTCGCCGCGCAGTTGCTCGGACACGGAGTGGTGGAGGTCGTCGCATGACCGAGGTCGCGCGCGGTGACCGTTCCGGAGACGCGGGCCGGTCCGTGCGCCGGAGGCATGGCCCCCGTCCGCGCCGGACGCCTTCCCCCGTACGGCACAGGCCGACGGGCGGGCCCGGGTGACGCGCTCCCCCGGTCCCGTCCGTCGGCCATGTCCGTGACGGGTGGGCCACGCCCCGGCCCACCCGTCACCCGGCCCACCCGTCACCCGGTCGTCGTCACCCGGCGATCACCGAGGCGTCCCGGTGGGTCAGCAGCGGTTCCTCGCCCTTCAGGACGGTGCGCTCGGTCACGGTCACCCGCACCACGTCCTCCAACGACGGCACGTCGTACATCACCGACATCAGCGCCTCGTCGAGAATGGCCCGCAGCCCGCGCGCGCCGGTGCCCCGGGTGATCGCCTGGTCGGCCACCGCCTCCAGCGCCCCCTGCTCGATGACCAGCTCGACGCCGTCCAGCTGGAACAGCCTGCGGTACTGGCGCACCAGGGCGTTCTTCGGCTCGGTGAGGATCCGCAGCAGGGCCTCCCGGTCGAGCTGGGCGACCGAGGTGATCATCGGCAGCCGCCCGATCAGCTCGGGGATCATCCCGAACTTCACCAGGTCCTCGGGCGTCACCTGGTCGAAGAGGTCGTCCGCCGCGACGTCCTGCCGGGACCGGACGCTGCCGCCGAAGCCGATGCCCTTGGCCCCGGTCCGCGCCTCGATGACCCTCTCCAGGCCCGGGAAGGCGCCGCCGACGATGAAGAGGATGTGCGAGGTGTCGAGCTGAATGCCCTCCTGGGCGGTGCGGCTGCGGCTCCCCGCGACCGCGCCGGTCCCCCGCCCCGTCGGGGTGACGGTCACCACCGAGCCCTCGAGCACCTTCAGCAGCGCCTGTTGCACGCCCTCGCCGGAGACATCACGTGAGACGGCCGGGCCGTCGCCCCGACGGGCGATCTTGTCGATCTCGTCGATGTAGATGATGCCGGTCTCCGCCCTGCGCGGATCGTGGTCGGCGGCCTGGATCAGCTTCATCAGCATCGCGTCCACGTCCTCGCCCGTGTACCCCGCCTCGGTGAGACCGGTGGCGTCGGCGATGGCGAAGGGGACGTCGAGAATCCGGGCCAGCGTCTGGGTGAGCAGGGTCTTGCCCGAGCCGGTGGGCCCCAGCAGCAGGATGTTGGACTTGGCCAGCTCGACATCGTCGTCGCCCGCTGCCGCACCCCGCACCCTCTTGTAGTGGTTGTACACGGCGACGGAAAGCGACTTCTTGGCCCGCTCCTGACCCACCACATAAGTGTCCAGGAATGCCCGTATCTCACGTGGCTTCGGAAGGCCGACGGCGAGAAGTCCGTCGGGGCCCTCATTTCTGGCTTCCGCGACCACTTCCGCGCACAGGTCGACACAGCCGTCACAGATGTGCACGCCCGGTCCCGACACAATCTTCAAGACTTCCTCTTGTCTCTTCTCGCAGAACGAGCAGGCGGGTTGAGAGCGGCGGAGACCGACAGCCGTCATTTGGTGAACTCCTTCGAACGGTTGGCAAAAGGCTCGGATGCGCACGGAACTCGCCCAACCCCCGAGTGGCGCAGGTCAACTGCGCGGCATCCCGCTCAATCGGCGCTGTCGGGTTGCGAATGGTGAGACGTCAGTCGCACGACTGGCAGAACTCTGGCAGGATGGCGCCGAGTTAATCAATGCCTTCGAGGAGTCACATGACCGCGATATCCCGAGTCATAGCCCGTGAAATCGTCGACAGCCGCGGCAACCCGACCGTCGAGGTCGACGTCGCCCTTGAGGACGGTTCATTCGGCCGGGCCGCGGTACCGTCGGGCGCCTCGACCGGCGCCAACGAAGCCGTCGAACTGCGCGACGGCGACAGCTCCCGGTTCCACGGCAAGGGCGTGCGCAAAGCCGTCGACGCGGTCAACGGACCCATCGCCGAGGCGCTGCGCGGCCTCGACGCCGAGGACCAGTCCCTCGTCGACGAGACGATGATCAAGCTGGACGCCACGGAGAACAAGGGCGCGCTGGGCGCCAACGCGATACTCGGCGTCTCGCTCGCCACGGTGAAGGCCGCCGCCGCGGCCCACCGGCTCCCGCTGTACCGCTACGTCGGCGGCGTCGGCGCCCGCACCCTGCCGGTACCGATGATGAACATCGTCAACGGCGGCGCCCACGCCGACAACCCGATCGACTTCCAGGAGTTCATGATCGCGCCGGTCGGGGCGGCGAGCTTCGCCGAGGCCGTGCGGATGGGCTCCGAGGTCTTCCACACCCTACGCAAGGCACTGTCCGAGGCCGGCCACAACACCAACGTCGGGGACGAGGGCGGCTTCGCGCCCAACCTGCGCTCCGCCGACGAGGCCCTCGGCTTCGTGGTCCGCGCGATCGAGCAGAGCGGCTACGCCCCCGGCGAGGACATCGTCCTCGTACTCGACCCGGCCACCTCCGAGTTCTTCCGCGACGGGGTCTACGACTACGCCGGCGAGGGCGTCAAGCGCTCGGTCGAGGAGCACATCGCCTACCTCACCGAACTCGTCTCCCGCTACCCGATCGCCTCCATCGAGGACGCGATGGCCGAGGACGACATCGAAGGGTGGAAGCGGGTCACCGCCGAGCTGGGCGGCAGGATCCAGCTCACCGGCGACGACGTCTTCTGCACCGACGTCGAGCGGCTGAAGGACGGCATCCGCGACGGCTACGCCAACTCGATCCTGGTCAAGGTCAACCAGATCGGCTCACTCACCGAGACCCTCACCACCGTGGAGACCGCGCACAAGGCCGGGTACACCGCGGTGATGTCGCACCGGTCCGGCGAGACCGAGGACACCACGATCGCCGACCTGGCGGTGGCCACCAACTGCGGCCAGATCAAGACCGGTTCGCTGTCCCGCTCGGACCGCACGGCCAAGTACAACCAGCTCATCCGGATCGAGGAGGAGCTCGGTTCGCAGGCCGTCTACCCGGGCAGCAGCGTCCTGCGCGTGCGCTGACGCCGGCACACCGCCATCACGACCGGCCTCCGGGGCGGGCGCCCACCGCGCCCGCCCCGTGCCGCACCCGCACGCACCCCGCACCCCGCACCCCGCACCGGAAGGCGATTCCCGCTCCATGTCCCTCGCCATCGGCTCGTACGAGAAGCTCCGCGACCTGTCCGACGGGTCGGACCTGCTCAACCTCGCCTGGACCCAGGACGAACGGGAGCTGCTGAGCGCGGACGTCATGGCGGTCGTGGCGGAGGAGCTGACCGCCGAGGTGGCCGAGGCGCTGCCCTACGCCGGCGACTACATGGTCAAGGACCCCTACGGCGAGGGCGCCTTCGGCCCGGCGGTCGCCGAGTTCCTCGGCCGGCCCGGCTGGACCGCCTCGGTGACGTGCGGCGCCGGTGTCGGACCGCTGCTGCACGGCCTGAGCCTGCTGTCCGCGGGCGGTACGACAGAGGTCGTGACCGACGTCTACCCCGACTACCCGCACTGGGTGGCCAGGGCCGGCGGCCGGTGCGTGCCGTTCGGCTCCGGAACACCCGGCGACGTCCTGCTGCTGGAGCGGCCCGCACTCGCCGACGACCGCTTCGCCGGTCTCGACGCGGTGCGCGAGCTGTGCGCGGGGGCGGCGGACCGTGGCGCGGTGGTGCTGGTCGACGAGTCCAACGCCAACTACTGCCCCGCGGAGTTCAGCGCCGCGAACCTCGCCGCGGAGCTGCCCAACCTGATCGTGGTGCGCGGACTGTCCAAGGCCTACGGCCTCGGCGGGGTGCGGCTCGGCTACTGCGTGGCGTCCGCCGCCCTGACCGGGACGGTGCGCGGCGCGGTGGCCCCGCTGGGTGCGTCCTCGCTGTCACTGCGCATCGGGCGGCGTGTCCTCGGACTCGGTGACGTGACCTCCGGGCTGCGGGCCGGGATCACGAGGAACAAGCCGTACGTACGGGACCTCCTGGCGGCCGCCGGGGTACCGGAGCCGGTCGCCGCGGCGGACGGGCTGCCCTACGTGCTCTTCCCCGAGAAGCCGCAGGAGGCCGTGGAGCTTCTCGCGTCCCGTGGCGTCCAGGGCAAAGTGCAGCCGGTGTGGTCATCCCGGACCGGCGCCCTCACCTCGGTCGGCCGGCTCAGTGTGCCGCTGACGGCCCACCGCCTGACCGAACTGGAGTCACGCCTGAGCCGGGCGGCGGCACGCTGACGGCCCACTGCCCATGGGGCCTGCTCGGGCTGCTCGCGGCTGCCCGCGGTGGCGCCGAGCGCCATGGTGCTCGTGGACTCCCACACCGTTCGTTGTCCGGCGCTCGGACAACAGCGGACAACAACGGACAACCGTTGACACTTGGGGTACGGGAAATCTAACTTTCAGGCGAGCGTTCAGTAACGGAGAACGATGTTCTGAACGCACTGGGAGTTTTTGAGGAGCCGCGTTCGTCGTGAGGTGACGTCCGCGGGTCTGCCGACCACTCGGGGAGGGCGGTCGCTCATGGCAGGGGACCGTCCTGAAGAAGCCGATCAACCGTGCCGAGAGCGTGCTGTCCGACCTGCTCGGCCTCTGGACGGAACCCATGAACACGCCGACGCCGCGCCGGGGTTGCCGAGGGTGACACGAGCCGATGGCCACAAACGCACAGGAGGACGACCGTTGGACCCCGCACGAATCCGCGAGCGGCTGCGCACGACGGCACCGCTCATCGACCAGGACAAGGACCGGCTGACCAGCCTGGACGCGGCCATCGGCGGGGCTTCCGGGCCTCTGTTCGGCAACTCCTTCAGAGCCCTGGGCAGGGCGTTCATCTCCCCCGGGCCCGAGGCCGACGTCCGCCGGCCGACGGCCTCGCCGACCGCCGCGCCGGCCCTCCGCGCCCTCGCGACCGCCCTGGAGACCAAGTGACCCGATACCCGCAGACGGTGTCCCCGCTGCGCCGCACAGCCGCTCCCGCACGCCTTTCCGGGGCGCCGGTGCCGCACCTCCCGACGCAGGCGACGACGCCCGGCGCCGGCCGCTTCGCCTGGCTCGCCCCGATGGCGCTGTGGCCACTGGCCCGCCCGCACCTGCCGCGTCCGGCAGTGCGTCCGCAAGGTGGCGGCACCCAACGCGCCGACGACGAGGCGACTTTCGCGGCGATCGTGTACGTCCTGGTGAGCGGGGTGCCCTGGCGGGCGCTCCCCAAGGCGTTCACCGCGTCCTGGCAGAACACCCACCGCCGTTTCACGCAGTGGAGCGAGGCCGGTCTGTGGGACCGCATCCGCGAGTCGTCCCGCCGGCTGCAGACACCGGACCACACCCGGCAATGGGCCGACATCATCGGCACGTTGGCCGAGGAGCGGCTCAACCGCACCGCACCCGCCACCACCGGCCGGACCCCGCAGGCGCCACAGCGCGACGAGGGCCTCAAGCCCGGCATCCGGCTGCACCAGCCGGGTGACCTCACGGTCCGCCTGTTCGGCCCGCCCCGTACCCCGGTCGGGGCACCGGGCCAGGCGCTGCGCCGGGCCCAGTGAACGCCGGCCCGAGCCGGTCCCGACCGGGCACACCCGGCGGAGAGGGTGGCCGGCCTCCGCTGAGCACCGCCCCGCCACTGTCCCTCACCGACTTCCGCGGCCGGCTGGACCGCGTGATGGCCGAGAACGCGGGACGGCACGTCGTCGTGCTCGCGCTCGACGGCGTCAACCTCGACGTGGCGCGGGCCTGTTGGCCGTCGGCCGATCTCCGGTCGATGCGCGCGGTCGCCCCGACCACGTCCTCCGCCTGCTGGCTCAGCTCCCTGACCGGCCTCACCGTCGCCGACCACGCGGTGCCGGGAGTCGTCTTCTCCGCGCCCTCGGGCGGCCCCGGGCTGGTCACCTTCCTCGACTACCACGGTGCGGACCTGACCCCGGCCGACGGCAACGTCTTCTCCGACGCCGCACGCCACGGCCGTAGGCCGCTCGCGGTGCTCGGCGACATGGAGCACTACGGCTCGGCCTGGCGCGACGCCCTGCTGGCGCACGCCCACCCGGTATCGGGCCACTCCTTCTACACCGAGGACGGCGCCTACCGCAGGCGACCGCCCGCCGAGGTGGCCGCCCGCGTCCGGACGGCGGTCGAGGAGACGCTCGCCCGGCACGGCACCCGGCCGCCCTGCCTCCTCTGGTGCTACGTGGAGATCGACCAGCACGTGCACCGCCACGGCTACGACGCTCACACCGTCGAAGTGCTCACCGCACTCGGCGAGTTCGCCGGCTCACTGGCCGCGCGGGGCATCGTGACGGTCGCCCACGCCGACCACGGCCTGGTGCCCACGGTGCACGACCCCGCCCTCGCGGACCTTCTCGATCGCATGGGACAGCGGCACGGGTTCACCATGGGCGGCGCCGGACGCATGCGCTGGCTGTATCCCGACCGGGACGGCGGCGCCGAGCTGTCCGCGCGACTGCGCGAGGTGCTGCCCGGCGACGTGCGGGTGCTGCCCGCGGACCGGGTCTTCCGGCCGGGCTCGGCCGCACGCGCCCGGGTCGGCGACGTCCTGCTCGTGGCCGAGGGGGAGAAGTTCCTCACCGACCCCGCCTACCGCTACGACCACGGTTCGTTCGCTCCCGAAGAGACCGACACCCCGTTCGCCGTATGGCGCTGACCGGACTGTGACAGCCCCGTCGAGTCCAATCACCCTGTCCCGCATGGCAGTCGAACGCTGCGGCTGGATCCGACCTGGGAGGTAGAGCGATGAGTACGAGCCTGACCGGCTGCCTGGAGGAGATGGATCGCTTGGGGCTCATACCGGCCGACTGCCTCGCAGTATGCTGCGTGGGCTCGGTCGCCCGCGGCTGGTCCAACGTGACCAGCGACTACGACTTCAACGTCATCTCCTCCACCCCGTGGACCGGCGAGAGTGCCCGTACCATCCCCGTGCCGCTGGAGCCCGGTGCCGTCCCCGCGGTCGTCCTGCACGTGGACGGGCGCCGCTGGGAGATCAAGTACTGGCTCGACAGCCAGGTCCAGCAGATGATCGACAAGGTCGGCTGGGAGCAGTTCGAGACGGGCAGTTCCACCGCCAAGGCACTGATCGACACCGAGGAGCTGTTCCTGGAGCGGCTGGGCACGTGTCTCACCCTCAGCGGAGCCGCCTGGGCCGAGAAGCGCCGGCGCCAGGTCGAGGAGTCCGCGTTCCGGGCCTTCGTGACCACCCGTTCGCTCACCGAGGCCGACTCCTCCATCGAGGACGCCGTCGGCCAGCTGGCCGACGGGGACTTCGACAGCGCGGTGCTGTCCGCCCGCAAGGCGCTCGGGCACACCGTGGACGCCCTGCTGGAGAGCGAGGGCAACTTCGGCTCGCGCACCCCGAAGTGGCGGGCCCGCCGGTTCCGCGAGGTGCGGCCCGAGGCGCTGTCCTTCGAGGAGTACTGGGCCCTGGAGACCATGCGGTCCTTCGACTCCGAGGAGCCCCAGGTCTGGGCGGGCCTCGTCATTCAGCGCTGCCGGGATCTCACCATGGAGGTCGATATCGCTTGACGGCCCATCGGGACGTCAAGCCGCTCGACCCCGCAGCGGGCCGGCCTCGCTCCGCATCCGCGTTCTCGCGTGTACGGCATCCACGATCAGCGGCGCCGGCGACGCGATCACCACGGCCGCCCTGCCCCTGGTAGCCGTCAACGTACTGCACGCCTCCAGCCTCCAGGCCGGTTTCCTGACCGCGGCCCGGTACGCCGCCTGCATCGCGGGCGGTTTCGCCCCACCCGCGCTCAAGTCCCCCTCCTCGAAAGCCATATTGACCTGCCGCACGCGTTCGTGGCGGAGCCGGTGCCGATGTCCGGGACCCACCCCGGGAAACCCGTGCGACCCCCGCGTTGTCCTTTCAAAGGCAAACGGACAACCCCTTGATCCACACCGACGGGGCAGGCGAGTATTTCTGTGCGGGGAAGAGGATTTCCCGGAATTCATCCCGGGCCGCTTTCCCGCCGGAGATTTCTGGAAAGGAGGTGTACTCATGCGTAACCACAAGGTGGGCCTCCGCCCGCGTCTGGACAAGATCAAGTCCGGCCGCTGAGCGAGCCGGAACAAATAAGTGAGATGCCGCCGCGGAGCCTGTGCGCGGCGGCATCTCTGCACTGTTGCCACTCCCCGCCTCAAGCCGCCGCATTCTCCGCACGGCGAGGAAATCCCACGAGGAAACCCGATGACACCTGCTGATCGGATACCGGTCGTCACATCGATCGACGACCGTCTGAAGACGACGAGTATCTGCCTGGGGGTCAGCTACGGCGCGCGTCACGATCCGCCCGGCCGCGGCGGACTCGCCCATGTGCTGGAGCACGTGCTGATGTCGGCGCCCCTCCCCGGAGTCGGGCCGCTCGTGCAGCATGTCGAGCGCCTGGGCGGCAACGCCAACGCGGAGACCGGAGTGCAGCAGATGCTCTTCCACGTCCAGGTGGACGCGCAGGACGCGGACGAGGTCGCGGACCTCCTGCTGCGCGCCGTGCTCGAGCCCGAACTGGACGCCGCGACCCTGGAGACAGAGCGGGCGGCCGTCCTCCAGGAGCTCGCGGCCGCGGCGGCGGACCCTATGGACACCGTCCAGGACGCGGTCCTCGCCGCGCTCTTCCCCGGCCACCCGCTGGGGCGCCCCGTCGGCGGAACGGCCGCCGAGATCACCGCCATGGACCTCGGAACCGTGCTGGACGGACACCGTACCGCCCTGCTCACCAGCCCGATGGCGCTCGCCGTGGTCGGCCCCCGGGTGCCCCGCGGCCTCGACCGGACCGTCGGCGCGGCAATGCCCGCCGAGGTGTCGTCCCGCCCTCATTTCCCCCTCGGACCGGTCGCGGCCACCGAGCCCGGCTGGCCCGACGAGTTCGCCTGGGTGATGGTGGCCGGCCGGTCCACCGGGCTGGCCGACAGCAACCGGCACCGCTACGCGGTGCTGGCCAACCTGATGGGCGCCCCCGCCTCCTCCATCCTCTACCGCGAACTCCGCGTCGCCGCAGGCCTCGCCTACTCCTTCCAGTCCTGGGAGGGCGGCTACGCGGAGGCCGGAGCCTGGCGCGTACTCATCGGCGTGGACAGCGGGAACGGCCCGGAAGCGGTCCGCATCGTGCTGCGGGTGCTCGACACACTGGCGACGGAGGGGCCTGACGACACGGACCTCGACGCGGCCCGCAGGCACACGCGGATGAGTGTGCTGCGCGACACGGAAAGCCCCTTGGAGCACGCGCGTCTGCTCGCATCACGGGCGCTCTTCCACCGGGGCGGCTGGGACCTGGACACCGAGCTGCGCGAGATCGCCGCCGTCACCCGGGACGACATCCGTCAGGCGGCCTCGTCGCTCAGGGCCGATCTCGTCACCGTGGTGCGTCCGGAGGCGCGGTGAACACCTCCACCGCGGCCTCACCTCGCTATCTCGCCGCCGCCGCCGAGGCGGGCCTCCTGCACCGGCTCGACGGCCACCCCTACGTGGTGGGAGAGACCCACGACCCCCTCCACGACCGGCGCCAGTTCCTCGTGGAGTACTGCGCGGAGGAACTCCTGGATGACGCCCGCGGGTTGGAGCAGGCGCTGGAGAACGCCGGTGGGCAGGCGCTCGGCACGGCGATCGTCACCGTACGCGTACCCGCCCGCATCCGGCTCCGGGAACCCTGGCGGCCGCATCTGACCTATCTGACCCATGCGGGCCCGCCGCCCCGGAGCGACGCCGAGCCGTCGCCGTTCACCGTCCGCCCGGCCGATGCGGAGACGGACACCCCGGCCATCGCCCACTGGCTGGCCAAGGCACTCGCCGATGGCAGCGCCGACCAAGGCGGCACGGCCGACCCCGCGGAAGTGGACCTGCTCGTACGCGAGTTCCTGGACGCACCCGACCGCTTCTCCTACGTCGCCTGCCGGGACGGCCGGCCGGTCGGCCACGCCACCCTGCTGTGCGACGCCCACGACCCGGTGACCGGCCGCGACCACGTCGAACTCGTCGACATTCTCGTCGACGAGACGGACGAGGCGCAGCGCACGGCCGTCAACGCCCTTACGGCCGCCGCGATCGCCCATGCCCACCGGGCGGCGCTCCCGCTGACCGGCCATGTCGTCCACCCCGCCCCGCACGTCGCCCCGGAACAGGGCGACCGGATCGTGGCCTCGCTCGTCGCGCGTGGCTGGGCGGTCGACCACGTCTTCTGGCAGCACCACTACGGCAAGGACGGTGTATGAGATGGACCTCGCGATGGTGTACGACGCCCTGGACGTGGCGGAGGAGCAGGGCCCCGGGCCGCTGCTCGCCGCCGCGCGCAAGGCGCACCACACCCTTCCCTACCTCGTCCTCTCCGCGCTGCACCGGGACGGCCACCCCATGAGCGAGGCGGCCCGCGGGACACTGGAGCGGGCCCTGCGGCGGGCACGCCACTACGAGGACGTGCTCGCCGGGATCACCGCCCAGGTGCCCGTACAGGTCATCAAGGGACCGCTGCTGGCACGGGCCTACCCCGACGGGCTGCTCCGCCCGCAAGGCGACCTGGACCTGGTGGCCGAGAGCGAGCCGGACCTGTGGCGGGCGGTCCGCCTGCTCATGACGGAACCCCCGCTGTACGTGGGGGTCTCCGTGCTGGGCGCTCCCGACCGCCATGTGGTGGTGACGCTGACCTGGCAGCCCGAGGACCCGCTGCTCGACCCCGAACTCCGCGTGGAGGTCGCCACGGCCGCGCTGGTGGGTGACGACGCCGCGGTGCCGATCCGGCCTCGCATGCCCGCCGACCCGTTGGCCTCGAACCTGCTGGCACTGGCCGAGGAACGGTTCCAGCGCCCCTTCCACCCGCGGGACGCCATCGACGTGCACCTGCTCGGCACGACCGAACCGGAATCGCCCGCCGAACTCGTCCCGGCCGTCATCGCGTACCGACTGGCGCCCGAAGTGCGTGAGCTTCTGGACTACACCGCACAACGACTGCCGCTGGGAAGCCTGTCCGGCACAGGTGCGGCTCTGGAGTCGGCCGAGGCGGCGGAACTGGCCCGCCGGGCCGCCCACCGGACGCCGCCCGACCAGGACACCGGAACCCGCGGAGCGCTCGCCTCGGGCCGCCCTCTCTACGGCATGCCGCTGCGTCACGCCGATGGACGGGCCCACTGGGACCGTGCACGCCTCCACCCCTTCCAGGACGACGCGCTGCTGCTCACCCCTGTCGGCGACTACCTCCTGGTGGCGGACGAGACGGTGACACAGGAGCGGTACGACGCGGCACTGCGGGAACTGGACCTGATCGGGGAGGCGCCGTGACAGCCGTGGTGACCCGTGCCTTGACACGCCGCTACGGGACAGGCCGGAAGCAGGACCCCGAAAGCGGCGTCCAGGCGCTGTCCGACGTGGATCTGACGGTCGAACGGGGTGAGATCTACGGGCTGCTGGGGCCGAACGGGGCCGGAAAGACGACCCTGTGCCGGATCCTCTCGACGATCCTGCTCCCCACATCGGGCACCGCCCACGTCATGGGCCACGACGTGGTCCGGGAGCCGGACCAGGTCAAGAGATCCATCGGCATCGTCTTCGGCGGGGACCGGGGGCTGTACGGACGGCTCACCGTTGCGGAGAACCTGCGCTTCTGGGCGGCGCTCTACGGGCTGCACGGCGGCGAGCTGCGGCGGCGCTCGGGTGAACTGCTGGAACGGATGGGGCTGGCGGACCGTGCCGACGACCGGGTGGACACGCTGTCCCGCGGCATGAAGCAACGCCTGCACCTCGCCCGTGGGCTGGTCGCGAACCCGCCCCTGCTCATCCTCGACGAACCTACGGTCGGCATGGACCCGGTGGCCGCGAAAGACTTCCGTGCCCTGATGGAAGGGCTGCGCGCGGACGGGCGGACCGTCGTGCTCACCACCCACGACATGGCCGAGGCGGAAGCCCTCTGCGACCGGGTGTCCCTCGTCGATCACGGCCGGATCGTCCTCACCGGGGCACCGGCCGAGGTCGGTGCCCTGATCTCCCGCTACGAACAGGTGCAGGCCGCCGCCGTCCCCGCCACAGTGGCGGCGGAAGTGGCGGACCTTCCCGGTGTCATCTCGGTCCGCACGATCGCGGACGGCCGCATCCACGTCGAGACGGAAGATGCGTCGGCCACCCGCGCGGTGCTGCGACGCCTGGTGGAAGCGAACGTGACGGACATCGTCACCGGCCGTCCCACCCTGGAAGAGGTCTATCTGCACGTCATCGGCGAACGGGGCATGGCGGTGGGGAGATGAGGCTGTTCCTCACCGCTGTCCGCTTCCAGCTCCGGCTGGCGCGGCAGTCACCGGACACCGTCCAGGTGTGCGTGACCGCGCCCCTGCTGACCGTGGTCTTCCTCGCGATCAGCGACAGCGCCGGGCGGGCGGACCTCTCGCCGTACGCCGTGGTGGCACCGACCCTCATGTCGCTGTGGCTCCTCGCGCTCTACACCGCCGGTGAACTCATCAACGAGGAGCGGGCGCTCGGCACCCTGGAGGGCCTGGTCGCCGCGCCCGCCCGGCTCGGGACCGTCGTGATGGGGCGGCTGTGCGCGGTCGGAGCCGTCGGAGTCGTGTCCTTCGCCGAGTCATGGCTCGCCGCGGGGCTGGTCTTCGACCGCTGGGTGGCGCTCCCCCATCCGGTCCTCACCGCCGCCTGCGTCCTGGCGACGGCCTGGGCGACGGCCGGCACCGCGAGCATCCTGTCCTCCCTGTTCGTCCTGATGCCCTCCGCGCGCATCGTCCAGAACACCCTCAGCTACCCGTTCTACCTGCTGGGCGGCGTCCTCGTGCCCGTCTCCGCGCTGCCCTCCTGGCTGCAGCCGGGGTCACGGGCGGTGTTCCTGTCCTGGTCCTCCGACCTGCTGCGCGACAGCCTGGCCCCGGCCGCCGTCCCCCACACGGAACTCCGGCTGGCGATGATCCTCGCCCTCGGCACGGCCGGATTCGGGCTGGGCCTCGTACTGCTGCGGCGGGTTCTCGACAGGGTGCGTCGGCTCGGCACGCTCTCCCAGACGTGAGGTGGGTCCTTTGCTCGTACAACCCGTACAGATCGTCAAGCACAGTGCGCTGAACGCCTTCGCCGACCTGCGCGCCATCTACACCTGGAAGACCTGGACCTTCGGCTGGCTCGGCCGGATGCTGGCGCAGGTCACGTTCTTCGTGATGCTGGGACGGCTGGTCGGTGGCCCGCAGCAGGCGGGCTACCTGGCCGCCGGCAACGCCCTGATGGCCTGCGCGATCGAGTCGCTGATCGTGATCGCGTCGACCAGCTGGGAACGCCGGGCGGGCACACTCCCGCTCCTCGCGGCCGCACCGGCGAACCCCACCTGGGTGTTCGTCGGCCGGAGCATCCACTGGCCGGTCAGCGGCACGGGGACCTCCCTGGTGGCGCTCTTCGCCCTCGGCCCCGCGTTCGGCCTGCGGTGGAGCGCCGGGCAGGTCCCGGTGGCCGTCTGCCTGGTGCTGCTCACCGCGGTGACCACCTACTTCGTGGGACTCTTCCTGGCCGCGCTCGTCCTGAACGCGGACGGCATGCGCAACGTCGTGTCCAACGCCGCCTATCTGGTCATGATGGCGGTGTGCGGGGTCCAGGTGCCGGTCGACTACTGGCCCGCCTGGGTCGGAGGGGTCGCCGAGTGCGTCCCGTTCACCCACCTTCTGCGGGCCCTGCGCTCCCTCCTCGACGGCAGCAGCCTGGCGACGGTCTGCGCGCAGGCGGCGGGAGGGCTGCTCGTGGGGCTGATCTGGCTCGGCGCGGCACACCTGGCGTTCGGATCCCTGCTGAAGCGGAGCCGGCGGACCGGGGCGATCGACTTCACGTCCTGAGCACCCGACGGCCCTCGGAGCACCATCCCGTCCTTCGAGGGCCGCACCGCGTCGGCAGGAGCTCGCCCGAGCGGCGCCCGGATCAGGCCGCTCCTTCCCGAAGCGGGCGGTACGCCGGGCCGGGCCCGCCCGCTTCCTCCTCGGTGCCTCGCGCCGCGGCCAGCTCCGCCGCATAGGCACCGAGAAGGGAGTCGCAGCGGTACCGGCCCGGAGCCGTCAGTTCCAGAAGGTTGTTCTGGTACAGGATTTCCGTCAGCCGCGTGGCAGCGGCCTTCGGCACCCCGAGCACACCCACCGCGTCCCGTACGGGCATGCCCGCCCCGGCGCGCGGCCCGATCAGCCGGAAGGCCCGTGCCGCGTCCTCCTCCAGCCGTCCGTACGACCAGGAGAACGCGGTGCGCACCGAAGCGGTCGTGTCGTCCGGGCAGTCCAGGAAATCCAGCAACGCCTCCGATTCGCCCAGCTCCCGGACCACTTCGTCGAGTTGTCTGGGAGGGAACCCCGAAAGCCGCTCGGCGGCGATGCGCAGGGCCAGCGGCAATCGGCCGCAGTGTTCGGCGAGCGCGGACACCATCCCGGGACGGGCATCCCGCAGCCCGGGACTGGCGGTCCTGGCCAGCAGGAGCGACGATTCGGTGCAGGAGAGGGGCCGCAGGGAGAGCCGTGCCGCGCCGTCCCGTGCCACCAGTCCGGCCATGCGACTGCGGCTGGTGACGAGCACCGCGCAGCCGGGTGACCCGGGCAGGAGCGTACGGACCTGGTCGGCGCTCGCCGCGTTGTCGAGGACGACGAGGACCGAGCGCCCGGAGAGCAGGCTCCGGTACAGCGCGGCCCGTTCCCGGGGGCCGGTGGGCTCCGACCCGTGCTCGACGCCCAAGGCGTGCAGACTGGCGGTGAGTGCCTCGTCCGGTCGGACGGTGGATCCGGCAGGCCCGTATGCCCCCAGATCGTGGAAGAGGACGCCGTCGGGGAAGGCCTCGGCGTTCCGGTGTGCCCACCTCAGCGCGAGCGCCGTCTTACCCACGCCGGGCATCCCGTCGATCAGCACCACGGGCACGGATCCCCGACGCGCGAGGTCCGGCCGCGCCGCGACCCCGTCGAGCTCGGCCATCTCCTCGTGCCGCCCGGTGAAGTGGGACGTGTCGGGAGGAAGCTGGAACGGCGGCCGGGACGTCCGGCGCGGGCGCCGCACGGTGCTGCCGACCCGATGGGCCGAGAGCAGCTCACCACGTGCCCCGAGGGCCTCGTCGCATCGACGGGCCAAGTCCTCCGAAGCCTGTTTGTCTCCCGATTCGATCCGGCTCAGATGCCCCTTGCTGTAGTGGATCAACTTCGACAGCTCGGAGAGGGACAGGCCCTGCTTCAGCCGAATTTCCCGCAGCGTCACTCCAAAAGCCATGTCCTGTACGCCCTGTTCCGCTCGCTGTTTGTGACAAGTTCCGTTGGGGTTCTGATCAATATTTCGGGATCGCCCGGCATGACCACCTCATGAGGTGAGGAAGATGCGGGCGTCGGAGCAGTTCAAAGCCGGCCCGTCTGCGGCCTTGGCGTTACACCGATTCCTTTTGCGCGGTGGGCTGCGATCAAACTTCGAGCAGATTTCCACACCCCGCTCACGTTTTACTGACGTCTCGCTGACGCTTCGCTCGGGGCCGCGAACGGGTTCGTGGCGCCGTGGCGGACGTAGTCGGCGGTGCGCTTCACGCCGTCCGAGGCAGTCGATGCGACAGCTCAACAACTCCCGCAAATCTGCCCGCTGTTCAGGGGAAAACGAAGGTCCATGCCAGGCTCAACGGGACAGAGGACCTGCAAGACGACCTGGCCCACGGGCCCGGTCAGAAGTCGCTGTCGAAGTACTGGCGGCTGTCGTCCTTGTCGCAGTCAACCGCGACGAGGTACTCCTGCTGCGCGCCGGAGGGGGCGGTCACACACAGTCCCGTGCCGACGTTCTGCCATACCTTCCAGTTGCCGGAGTCGCCCTGGAACTTGGCGGTGTGGTACGGGCGGAACTTCTGGTTCGAGGGCAGGTTGCCGGAATCGATGGAGTCATGACCGCCGAACGCCGACCACAGCTGCACCTTATGGGTGTTGACGTCGACATCCAGGACGGACACGGACTTTCCGGCACCACGCGACAGCGAGAAGGTGCCGTCGTCGTAGCGGTTGAAGACCCACATCTGGGACTCGTTCATAAACTTGCCCTGTGGCACGAACTGGCGGTACGTCCAGAGCTGCGCACCGTTCTCGTCGTTGCCGCCGGGAAGGTCGAGAACGCCCTTGGTCGCGAGGTTTTTGACCGTGAAGCTGGGGAAGGCCGTGGTCTCGGCCGAGGCGGGCGCGGCGGCCGTCATCAGGGCGGCAGCACAGGCGCTTCCGGCCAGCAGCAGCTTCTTGCACAGGGCGTTCACAGGCGGTTCCTCTCTCAAAGCGGGGCCCACGTCCGGTGGGAGGCTGAGCGGCGGTGCCGCGACGGACCGTGGCGACCCGGTCCAGTCATCGTGGGACAGGGTGATCAACAAGCGATCAACGGTCGATGGGTGTAACTCTCTGCCTCATGGGCTGTCTGAGCTGGGAAGATGCGAGGTTGTCCGCGATGGCGGGGCGTTGTCTCCTACGGTTGCGGCAGGACCGCCTCCGGCCCGCAGCAGTCGCTCAACGTGCCTACGAAAGTGCTGCCTTCCGGCTCGCCGCTGCCCGTGGCGACGGCATTTCTTCGGGGAGCATTGGCCCAGGCTGCCAGGCTGCCGGGGTGCCGGGGTGCCGGCCCGAAACCGTTCGCGGCCTCGGCGGCAGCCGTGTCAGGGTGCCCGCCATGGATCTCCCGGAATTCCCCCGCCGCTTCGTCCTCAGCCGTCGCTTCTCGCTCGGTGTCCCCGGCCGTTTCACCGTCTCCCCCGACGGCCTGCGGGTCCTGTTCACCCGCACGCGGGGCGGCCTGGACCCGACGGGTGAACTGTGGTTGTACGCGTCCGGGCGGGAGCGGCTGCTCGCGTCACCGGCGGTCGCGGACGCCGCGCTGCCGGAGGCGGAGCGTATCCGGCGGGAGCGGGCGCGCGAACGGTCCGAGGGCATCGTGTCGTACGCGGCCGACCGGGACGTCCGGCTCGCCGTGTACACCACCGGCGGTGTGCTGCACGCGGTCCGTACGGACGGCGGCGCGCCCTTCCCCCTGTCCACCGCCGGCCCGGCCGTGGACCCGCGCCCCTCCCCGGACGGCCGCCACGTCGCCTATGTGTCCGGCAGCGCGCTGCACGTGATGTCCCTGGACGGCGGGGAACTGCTGCGGGTCGCCCCGGAGGCGCCCGAGGTGACCTACGGTCTGGCGGAGCACGCGGCCGCCGAGTCGATGGGCAGGCAGCGCGGATACTGGTGGGCACCCGACGGCAGCGCCCTGCTCGTCGCCCGTGTCGACCCGACGCCCGTGCCGCTGCGGCATCTCGGCGACCCGGCCGACCCCGCGCGGCGGCCGCGCGCGTTCCGCTACCCGGCGGCGGGCGGCGCCAACGCGGAGGTCACCCTGTATGTGGTGGGGCTCGACGGACGGCGCACGGAAGTGGTGTGGGACCGCGCGGCCTTCGAGTACCTCACCACCGCGGACTGGGACGCGCACGGCCCCGTCATCGGGGTGCAGAGCCGTGACCAGCGGGTGCTACGCCTGCTGGCCGTCGACCCGGGCACCGGCGCGACCGCGCTGCTGCACGAGCGGCGGGACCCGGCCTGGGTGGAGCTCGTCCCCGGCACCCCGGCCCGCACGGCCTCCGGCACCCCGGTCGTCCCCTGGGAGCGCGACGACACCCGGGCGCTGCGGATCGGCGACTTCCGCACGCCGGACGGCCTCCAGGTCGACGAGGTGCTCGGCACGGACGGCGAGCGGGTGCTGTTCTCCGCCTGGGACGGCCTGTTCGAGCGTCATGTGTGGTCGTACGAGCCGGGGCACGGCCTCCGTCGGCTGAGCCGGGAACCGGGCGTGCACACGGCCGTGACGGGCGGCCCCACGGTGGTGCTGGACAGCCGTACCCCCGACGGGCACGCGGTGACCGTCCTGCACGACGGCGAGCCCGTCGGCTCCGTCGGCTCGCTGTCCGCCGATCCCCTGGTCGTCCCGCGCCCGGAGTTCCTGACGCTCGGTGAACGGGGCCTGCCCGGCACGCTCTTCCTCCCCTCCTGGCACGAGCCGGGGGCACGGAAACTGCCGGTGCTGCTGTGCCCGTACGCGGGGCCGGGCATGCGGCTGGCCGTACGGGCGCGCACCTGGACGGCGTGCGTGGCGCAGTGGTTCGCCGAGCAGGGCTTCGCCGTGCTGACCGTGGACGGCAGGGGAACGCCGGGGCGGGGTCCGGCGTGGGAGAAGGCCGTGCGCGGCGACCAGTTGACGCCCGTGCTGGAGGACCAGATCGACGGGTTGCGGGCGGCCGCGGCGCACTGCCCGGACCTGGACCCGGAGCGGGTGGGCATCCGGGGCTGGTCGTTCGGCGGCACGCTCGCGGCGGCCGCGGTGCTCAGACACCCGGACGTCTTCCACGCGGCGGTCTCGGGCGCGGCCCCGAGCGACCAGCGGCTGTACGACACGCACTGGAAGGAGCGGTTCCTCGGGCACCCGGACGAGGAACCGGGGAACTACGACCGCTCGTCGACGATCGGTGACGCGCCGCTGCTGCGCAGGCCACTGCTCCTGGCGCACGGCATGGCGGACGACAACGTGGCCGCGGCCCACACGCTGCGGATGTCCGCGGCGCTGCTGGCGGCGGGGCGGCCGCACACCGTCCTGCCGCTGGCGGGCGTCACGCACGCGGCGAACGGGGACGCGGCCGGGCAGTTGCTGCTTTTCGAGTTGGATTTCCTCAAAAACGCGCTGAACTGCTGAACGCGAGTGCCGCCTGGGCCGTATGACTCCAGTGAACCAGCGAGCGCAGAAGGAAGCACAAAGAAGCACAGAGGGAGCGAACATGACACACACGTCACCGGACCGGCTCGGTGTCGGCCGCCGTACCGTCGTCGCGGCCGCCGGGGCATCCGGCCTCGTGGCCGCGCTCGCGGCGTGCGGCTCGGGCGACAAGGGCGCGACGCCGCAGACATCACAGGCGCCCGAGCAGACGTCCGGCACCTCGGCGGCATCGGGCGCCCCGGAGACCTCGACCGCGCCGTCCGCCGCCGCGCCCGGGGGTGCGGGGCTGGCGAGGACCAGTGACATCCCGGAGGGCGGCGGAAAGGTCTTCGCGGACCGCAAGGTCGTGGTGACCCAGCCGGTGAAGGGCGAGTTCAAGGCGTTCTCGGCGGTCTGCACCCATCAGGGCTGTGTGGTCGGCGAGGTGCGGGACGGCACCATCAACTGCCCCTGCCACGGCAGCAGGTTCAGCGTGACGGACGGCAGCGTGCGGCACGGCCCGGCGCAGCGTCCACTGCCCGCGGAGCGGATCAGCGTGGAGGGCGGGACGATCCGGCTGGGCTGACCGGAGTCAGTCATTCCGGTGCGGGTGACTGCGGGCGGCGCCAGTCGCGCAGGAGGGCCTCGGTGGTGGTGAGGGTGGCGACGAGCGCGAGGGTGTGGCGGATCATCGCCACCGTGTAGTCGGCGGGCACTCCGGCGATGGCGTCGACGGGGACGACGGCGGTGTAGCCGAGGTTGACGGCGTCGAAGACGGTGTTGGGTATCGCGACGTTCGCCGAGACGCCGACGACCACGAGGGTGCGGCAACCGAGGTTGCGCAGCAGGGCGTCCAGGCCCGTACCGGCGAGGGGCGAGAGCCCGTGCAGCCGCCGGACGACGAGGTCCGCGTCGCCGACCGGGATCGGCTCGGCGACGCGGCCGGCCGGGCGGCCCGCGCGTTGGCGGCGAGATCGGGAGAGAACACGTGAGTAATCCCGTCAATAACTTTGTCATCGGGTATTTCTTG